>JAQCHG010000046.1 GCA_027619675.1 Cyanobacteriota bacterium | reverse complement strand
AGGGGATTTGCCCGTCAGTAAATAGATGCAGGTCACCCCGACCGCGTAGAGATCGCTGGCGTATACCGGGCGCATGGCCATCTGCTCTGGCGGTGCATAGCCCGGTGTGCCAATGGCGTAGGCGGTGAGGGCGGTTTGCTCAGAGGTGCTGGCCTGGACCGGGTTGACTTTGTCCTTAACGGCCCCAAAGTCAATCAGCACCAGTTTTTTATCTTCATCGCGGCGGATCAGGTTGGCGGGTTTGATGTCCCGGTGGATGACGCCGCTGTTGTGAACGTACTGGATGACGGGTAGGGCTTCGCTGAGAAACTGTTTGACCCCTGCTTCACTAAAGGGGCCGCCCCGACGCACTTCCTGCTGGAGGGTATTGCCGCTGACAAACTCCTGCACCAGGAAGAATTCGTGATTGGTTTCAAAATAGTCTAGGAGGCGCGGCACCTGGGGATGGTTACCGATTTTACCGAGGATTTTGGCTTCCCGCTGGAACAAATCCCGCGCCATTTCTAGGACATGGGGGGCATCGGCACTAGGCCGCAACTGTTTGATAACGCAGGGAGGATGCCCCGGCAGAGCTTCATCTCGGGCCAAAAATGTTGCCCCAAATCCCCCCCGCCCTAAAGCCCGTAGCGCTCGGTAGCGATCGCGCAAACGAAGACTCGCCCCGCAGGTTTGACAGTGGGTAAGGTGGGGAGGGTTTTTGGGCTTAGGGCAGTCGAGGTTAATGCAATAGCTCATGCGACTTGGCGGTGATAGATGCCCCAGTGATACAGCAGGGGCGCATTGCCAGGGATGGAGCAAATCCTGGTAGACGCAGTGGGCTCAGTACCTTCCATGCTAACCGCTTAGCCCTGAGATGCTAAGGCAAGAACGTCCCTAGGGCAACATAGCAGTAATGGTCACATTACCCTGATTGTTCCCTACATCGGTGGGGGGTCTCATGCCTAATTTGCCGGAAATTTCGTAAAGACTCTTTAAAGTTGAATCAAGAATCCGTAATTATGCCGATGCATCGCCATTTTGCTCTGTTTTTCAGGGCTAGCGCTTGAAATGGGCCTTTGAGGCTGGGCAAATGACCCACTATGCATCACCGCCCTTCAATTGGGCTTCCCGTTCCTGGAGTTCGGCCTCCCGCCGCTCTAGATCCGCCCGCTCCAGCTTTAGACTTTTTTCTAATTCTTGAATTTCATCCCGTCGGGCCGCCGCTTCCAGGGCACGGCGGTCCACTTCTTGGCTTTCTAAGGTGAGGGATTGTCGCCACTGCTCGGCCCGTTCCACCTCCTGCTCTAGAAAATCGGGGGTGATGCCCCGCGCCAGGAAGGTGTCCATCAGGTCCAAGACCCACGGCACCGCATCTAGGACGGTTTTGACTGTGGCGTCATCGGCCTCTAGGCGCACCAGCACCAAGGCCCCTTCACTAAACCCTAAGGCCTCTTCCACTTCGAGTTGGCGATCTTCCGCCAGCCGTTCCCACATGTAGCGATCGAGCTGGCGGGCTAGGAGTTGCAGGGTGGCTCGGCCCAAGAAGGACGCTTTCTCAACCTTGGCCAAATATTGCATCGGGTTTAGAAGGTCTATCGCCTATGGCTAGAGTATACCCCCGGCTTCCAGCGGTTCAGGGGATCCAGGGGCGGATCCGGAGAATGGCTGAGGCTGTGCCAAAAAAATGAGAGGCACACGGGGTCTGTTTCATCCTAGGGCGATCGCAGTACAAATCAATCAACCATCTCGTCGCCATTGAGATTGAAGCACCCCCTGCGGTTGTTCTGCCCAAGGCGATGGGAACCAGGGCTTCCGAGTCTGCTGTTTTCGCTGTGTGTACTGGATTGTTACCCATGAGTCAGCCCCTCTCCGCACTGTGGTCCTCCTCATCCCTGCCCCAGGTTTTGCGGCGGGAACGTCCAGCCAGTTTGGCTAACTACGACCTGATTGAGCGGTGCCAAACCCAGCGGCATCCCAACAAAGCCCTGTTTGCCGAACTGGTGCGCCGCTATCAGAGCCATGTAGATCGGCTGCTATACCACCTCGCACCAGACTGGTCCGATCGCGCAGACCTGGCCCAAGAGGTGTGGATTCGCGTTTATCGCCACATCCATCGGCTACAGGAACCTAGCCGCTTTAAGGGCTGGCTCAGCCGCATCGCCACCAACCTGTTCTACGACGAACTGCGGAAGCGGAAGCGGCACCGCGCCCCGTTGTCCCTGGATGCCCCCCGGCTTTTGGATGACGGGGAAGTGGATTGGGAAATTCCCACTCAGGATCCCAGTCCTGTGGAGCAGATGATGACCCAGGAGTTTTATGGACAACTGCAACAGGCGATCGCCCATTTGCCCGAGGTCTTTCGCACCACCATCGTGCTGCGGGAGATCCAAGGGCTGAGCTATGAAGAAATCGCCGAAATTACCGGGGTGTCCCTGGGTACGGTTAAGTCGCGCATTGCCCGCGCCCGCCACCGCCTACAGCACGATCTCAACCCCTATTTACAGGAAGGGTGATTTGTATAACTCATCACTGTTGTGGTCCTCAAGGGCGGAATTTTAATCCTTGCCCCAGTCCTGAAACCCAGAACTTGCGAGTATGATCAAACCCGGATGATCAAGACATCCGTGGGCTCAGTAAACTCCATTGGCTGAAGGCTGGGGTATTGGCAAGGTAACCCGCCGCCGCTCACGCTGTCACCTTCCTTCAGGCAAAGCCTAGACCTCATCCTGACGACAGACAGATCAACACTGACGCTGACGTTGGGAACCCTGACAGACAAACTGGGTTCTAAAGGCTAGGATGTGCGCGAATACAGGGTACTGCGATTGATATGACTGCATACCGCGACCAATCTGTCTTACCTGAGTACGGCCCTGACACTGTGCACAACAGCCATCAGGATGACAAAGGGGACGACGCCAACACCATTCGAGAGTTAGACGTGGTCAAGCGCGATCGCTTTGAGCTGCTCAGCGCTTACCTGGATGGCGAGGTTACCCCCGATGAGCGGCGATTGGTGGAGCAGTGGCTCCAGGAAGATGCCGTTGCCCAGTGCCTTTATCAGCGTCTGCTGCATCTGCGGAATGTTTTTCAGGTGCTGTGTCAATCTTCTTGGCAACCCGACCGGGCTACCCCTGATGCCGTTGCTGCTGGGGTGGTCGAGCGACTTCACCATCGGTTTAATCTTACCTGTATGGCTGGCTTTGCCGCCGCTGCGGTGGCGGTGGTGGGTAGCCTGTCTGGGGCGATCGGCAGTCGTCCCTGGGGTGCCCTCTTGACGCGGGTCGAGGCCCCGGCTCCCCCAGTGGAGTCGCCCTTAGAAATTGCCTTGGATCAGCCCGTGATCCCCATTCCCAAAACGGCTGTTGCTTCCGATCGCATGATGGAGCGGGTGGTGCAGCAAACCCAGGACATCTCCGCCGAGAATACCCTGCCCCTGGCTCCAGGTTTGGTGGAATCGGAACTGTAGCTGGCTGCTGCTGGTGGGCTGTGTTCGGGGCTGTTTCCAGTCCCCTGGTGTTCAAATCCTGGCGGTGGTGTGACGCATCCTCGCATTTTTTGAAGCAAAAAGCCGCCAAGAATAAATTTCTTGGCGGCTTTTTGTTGGGTTTCTGGCGGTAGGTTGATGCCGAAGGGTGGCTTTGGGATCAGTTAAATAACGTCAGGGCGATTAGGAAAAGGGGGTGAGGGTGACGATTGCCCCCAGGGCCAGGACCGCCGTGACACAGTAGAAGGTTGCCACGACCCGCAGTTCCGACCAGCCGGACAGTTCAAAGTGGTGGTGCAATGGGGCCATGCGGAAAAAGCGTTTGCCGACCCCATCGGGTCCCTTGGTGGCCTTGTAATACAGCACCTGAATAATCACCGATAGGGTTTCGGCAAAAAACAGCAGGGTAATGATGCCCAGGGCAAAAAGGTTGCCGCTTAAAATACCCACGGCCCCCAGGGCACCCCCTAAGGCGAGGGAACCGGTATCTCCCATGAATACCTTGGCCGGGTTGCGGTTATGCACCAAGAAGCCCAGGCAGGCCCCGCTGAGGGCAGCGCAGAAAACCATCAGTTCTGGGTGGGTAGGGGCAACCACGGCCCCCAAACCCAAGAGGGCGATCGCCCCAGTGCCCCCCATCAGCCCATCAAGGCCATCGGTCAAATTGGTGGCGTTACTCTCGGCTACCAAAGCAAAGCCCGCAAAGGGCCAGAACAAAAAGCCTAGCGGTAGGGCCAAGCCCAGGGGTAAGGCAATGGTGGTGAGGCTGGTGCCTTGGGTGAATAAGGTCCACAGACAAAAGGCAATGGCAAAGGTGGTTTGCAGCACCAGCTTTGTACGGGGGGAAATGCCCTTATTGGACTTGCGGCGCAGCACCTGCCAGTCATCCAACCAGCCAATGAAGCCGTAGGCCAGGGTCAACAGGGCCACCGCCACCACGTTGGGTTGAGCCGCCGCCAACCCCAGGGCCACCGCCACCGCCACGGGCACAAAAAAGATGCCCCCCATGGTGGGGGTACCTGCTTTCTTTAGGTGGGCTTGGGGGCCGTCTTCGCGGATGAACTGCCCAGTTTTCAAAGCCCGTAACAGGGGGACCACGCCGTACCCTGCCGCCGCCGCCACCCCCGCCGCCACCCCAAAGGGAACGGACAGGGACATGACTGCGCCCAAACGGCTGGATAGGCTATCGAGCCCCAAGGCTGCCACCAATAGACCCACGCCGAGTAAATACAGCAACTGCTGACCCGATAGGGCTAGCGATCGCCGAACGGTGCGCGTCGAGAAAAACTTTGCATCCACAACCTCGCCACTCCTCACAAACTGCTCACTCACACCTGCCGCAATTAACCTACGGGAACCCGTGTGGCCACAAGAATTCCCAACGGTTCTAAAGATTGGAGATTGCCTGAAATCAACCGCCCATGGTCATGGGTAGGCAAAGTTTAGGGCAACTCCACTGCAATGACACAACCACTTTTGACGGTAGGGGATAACATTTTCTGATGAACCACCCCATATCTAGGGCCAGACTCCGTCATGGTAGACAGAGCGCCCACTAGACCAGCCCAGACTTAATCGTCATCGTCGTCTAGCATCGAGTTATCGTCGTCCTCGTACTTATCGCTATCGCCCATCAGGTCGGAAAGTTCTTCACTGTCCGCCTCTTCCCTCACATCAAGGTCTTCGCGGGGCTTGAGCCGTCCAGTGCTTTCTAGCCACACCAGGATGGAGGGCTCTTTTTGGGCGGGTAGAACCTCGGCCTTTTGGCTGCGGGGAATTTGGCGCAGGGAAGGGTTGTAAATTTCGGTCATAGAAGTTCCTAAGCAATGTCTTGACGGCCCACCAGCATAACCAATCCCCATCGCGCTTAGTGGGGCCAGCAGAGTTTGGGACCGTATCTCAAACCGTTAAGAGTCTACCACCGGAGTGATAGGACACATCCCTGGGAATGTCAATCCTTTGCAACATAGTTTGGAAATATGGGATGACAGGGCGCGGTTGGCAAACCCATCCCCAACTGGGGAGTTCAGTATGCTGAGGGGGACGTGGCTGCGGCCATCGCGTGCTGTTCTCTACAAACTACGGGCCTATGTTGGGTAAATCGGAACTGTTAGAGGTGATTGCCCCCACCAATCGCGGTATTTTGGCCTCAAAGCTGGATCGCCAAGCCATTCAAATCGCGATCGCCCGCCTAGAAGACCGCAACCCCACCCCAGAACCGTTGGCAGCCACTGACCTGTTGGCGGGCAACTGGCAACTGCTCTACACCACCAGTGATGAACTGTTGGGGATTGACCGTTTTCCCCTCTACCGTTTGGGGCAGGTCTATCAATGTATTCGGCCCACCACGGGCCGCATCTATAACATTGCAGAGGTAATGGGACCGCCCCTCTTGGGGGGCTTGGTCTCCGTTGCTGCCCGTTTTGAAGCGGTGTCCCAGCGGCGGGTCAATGTGTTTTTTGAACGGGCCGTGTTTGGCTTGCAGCGAAGCTTAGGCTACCTACAGCCCAACCAATTTATCCAAGCTTTGGGCGATCGGGCCAAATTCCCCCTGTGGCAGGGCATCGACTTCACCATCAATCGAGATCAACCCGGCTGGCTAGAGGTGACCTACCTGGACGAAGACCTACGTATTGGTCGCGGCAACCAGGGCAGCCTGTTTGTTTTGCGGAAAGCCAGGCTATGACCTCACCGAACCCTATCCAGGCCCCGTCGGAGGACATTTTATAGAACATTGGCATACCAGCCGCGATCGCCCTCAGAACCGGACGGGACGGGATCCCAGGGCTGACGCCGCGATCGCGCCCTGCATTGCCCGATGCCAACCCAGCCCCGCTTTTGCCAACGACGGGCTAGGTCTGGGGACCTAGGTCAGCGGGTTAAAGAAGGGCAAATGTCATACTAGGGGATGTTCGCAACGCCCTTACCCCTTGCCCATGACGGCTGCCACCGACTTTCTGGCCCAACTCAACCCCTCCCAACGCCGTGCCGTCGAGCACTTCTGTGGCCCCCTCTTGGTGGTGGCGGGGGCGGGCTCTGGCAAGACCCGTGCCCTCACCTTTCGCATCGCTAACCTGGTGCTCAACCACCGGGTAGATCCCGAAAACATCCTGGCGGTGACCTTCACCAACAAAGCCGCCAAGGAAATGAAAGAACGCATCGAGGGGTTGTTTGCGGAACAAGAAGCCCAGGGTCGCCACGGCAAGCGCCTCTCTGCCCTGCCGGAGTATGAGCAGACCAAACTGCGCTCCAGCGTTTACAAAACCCTGACCAAGCATCTGTGGATTGGCACCTTCCACGCCCTCTGCTCCCGCATTTTGCGGTTTGATATTGAGAAATATCAACATCCTGACGGCTATCACTGGACGCGGGCCTTCTCGATTTTTGACGAGTCCGATGCCCAGAGTTTAGTCAAAACCATTGTCACCAAGGATTTGAACTTGGATGACAAAAAGTTCAACCCCCGCTCTGTGCGCTATGCCATTAGCAATGCCAAAAACCAGAGCTTTACGCCGGATGATTTTGAGAAAGATCAACCCAATTATCGGGGCCGGGTGATTGCCGATGTCTATCGCCGCTACGAGAAATCCCTGGCGGAAAATAACGCCCTTGACTTTGATGATTTAATCCTGCTGCCAGTGAAGCTATTCCAGCAAAATGAGCAGGTGCTGGGCTATTGGCACAAGCGGTTTCGCCATATCTTGGTGGATGAATATCAAGACACCAACCGCACCCAATATGATTTGATTCGCCTGTTGACCACCAATGGCGAAGACATTCAGCGCTTCAATGATTGGCAACACCGCTCCACCTTTGTGGTGGGGGATGCCGACCAGTCAATTTATTCTTTCCGGGCGGCGGACTTCACCATCTTGATGAACTTTCAGGATGACTTTGGCGATAGTTTGCCTGACGATGACACCCGCTCCATGGTAAAGCTGGAGGAAAATTACCGCTCCACCGCCAATATTTTGGAAGTGGCCAACCATCTGATTGAAAACAACACGGAACGCATCGATAAGGTGCTGCGGGCTACGCGGGGGGAAGGGGAAAGCATCCTTTGCTATCGGGCCGAAGACGAAACCCACGAAGCGGATTTTGTCGTGTCCCAAATCCGCAATTTGGAGTTCCAAAATCCTGAGTTGAAGTGGGGGGATTTTGCCATCCTCTACCGTACCAATGCCCAGTCGCGGGCCTTTGAGGAGGTGCTGACCCGCTACAGTGTGCCCTACCAGGTAGTGGGGGGGCTGCGGTTTTACGATCGCCGGGAAATCAAAGACGTGTTGGCCTACCTGCGGGCGATTGCTAACCCCGCCGACACCGTTAGCATCAAGCGGGTGATCAACGTGCCCCGTCGGGGGGTGGGCAAGGGCACCCTGGACAAGCTGGATCAGGCCACCCAAACCCTGGGGGGGATTCCCCTCTGGGAGATCATTAGCGATGAGACCTCGGTGAAGACCCTGGCGGGGCGATCTGCCAAAGGGGGCTTGCAGGTCGCCAGTTTGATTCAGAAATACCGCGATCGCCTCGATAGCGCTAAGGGCTCGGAAATCATTCAGGCCCTACTGGAAGAGTCGGGGTATATCGCCGATCTACAACAGGACGGCACCGACGAAGCCCTAGAGCGGGTGGGCAACGTCCAAGAGCTGTACAACGCCGTTCTGCAATTTGAGGAAGAAAACGAAGACGATTCCCTGATAGCCTTCTTGGCCAATGCCTCCTTGGCCTCAGATTTGGACGATGTGCAGGAGGGGGGCAATGCAGTTTCCCTGATGACCCTCCATTCTTCTAAGGGGTTGGAGTTTCCCGTGGTGTTTTTGGTGGGGCTAGAGCAGGGACTGTTTCCCAAT
>JAQCHG010000045.1 GCA_027619675.1 Cyanobacteriota bacterium | reverse complement strand
CCCAGATTGGGTCACCTTCTATCGCGAGCATCGGCTGACATTTCAGTTGCGGCTGGCCCAGCGTCGGGGCGGCCATTTTCCCCGAGAATCCGAGTTGTTGGCGGCGCTGCCGGAACTCCTGTCGGGTCACGACCCCACCCCGGCCTTGGTGCATGGGGATCTGTGGTCCGGCAATGCCGCCGTCACCCGAGGGGGGGAACCCGTGATTCTCGACCCCGCCACCTATTACGGCGATCGCGAAGTAGACATCGCCATGACGGAATTGTTTGGCGGTTTTCCCGCCCCCTTTTACGAAGGCTACAACGCCGCCTATCCCTTAGATGCCGGCTATGAGCGGCGCAAAATTCTCTACAACCTGTATCACATCGTCAATCACTTCAACTTGTTTGGCGGTGGCTATGGCTCCCAAGCCAACCGCATGATCGATCAGCTTTTGCGCTGATCCCCCAGGGCAAGTGGCGGCCATCCCCCCATCCAGGCTACCCATGCCGGAATGCATCCGCCCTAGGGTGGTCGCCATGGCAATCGGGCGATCGCGATCCCGGCGGCGAGTGCCCATCCCCATGTCTGCCCCTGATCTTGTCCTGGAGTTCTTAAGAAAGGCTGAAGTCCTTGGGAATCGGGGTTTAGCGGCGGGGGAGTATCGGTTACAAGGTTAACTGTGACGAAAAGACTCGTTATCCTAAACTTTAATCTCGCTTTTACAAAAAAGGTGAAGCGTGAACGCAGCGGAACAGGCCACCAGCATTGAATTCGCCAGCAAGATTGCCACCGTCGTCCGCCTCTTTAAGACGGAATTTCCCGATTTGCGGGTCGATCTGAAACCCTGGGCCAATGACCAAGACACCCAATCCCAGGTAGACCCCGACTCCATTGACCTGGGGTTCCATTTCCCTGGGGTTAGCCGCCGCTTTCAATGCCGCAGCTTGCTGGTGCAGATTCGCTTTTGCCCAGGGGAACGCCGAGGGGAAAAGCGGGTCATCGGCCTAGAGGTGGCAGGGTTTGACCATCGCGGTAAGCAGTGGAACCTGTCTACCATTCACCGCTGGGGGTTCACGGGCAATCTTGCCCCCGACAGCAGCGTGGGCGATCGCCTCAAGCAATGTTGCCGCCAGGTGTTTGAAGTGTTCAATTCCGTGTCCACCAGCGACGGCACCCTATGACCCCCCTGGCCACCCCCGACCTGCTGCGGGCACTGCACTTTGCTGCCCACCACCACCGTCACCAGCGCCGCAAAGGCCCCGACGCCATTCCCTACATCAACCATCCCATTGCCTTGGCCTACCTCCTGTGGGATCAAGCGGGGGTGAGCGACCCCATTGTGCTGGCCGCCGCCCTGCTCCACGACACGGTAGAAGACACCGAAGCCACCCTAACGGATTTAGAACATCACTTTGGCCCCGAAGTGGCGGCGGTGGTGGCCCAGGTCACCGACGATAAATCCCTGCCCAAGGCGGTGCGAAAACAGCGGCAAATTGACCATGCCGCCCACCTCTGCGATCGCGCCAAGCTGGTGAAACTGGTGGACAAAATCGCCAATCTCCAGGATTTGACCCAAGCCCCCCCAACGGACTGGACAGTGGCCCGCCGCCGGGACTATTGCCACTGGGCTAAGCAGGTGGTGGACCAACTGCGGGGCACCCATGGCGGGTTAGAAACCCTGTTTGACCAGACCTATCAGGGGGCAATTGCAGCGCTGCCGCCGGAGGTAGCCGAGGGTTAGCGGCGTGAACGTACTCTTTAGGATGGGGAACTAGTCCAGCGCGGCGTAAGTTTGCCAACCGTTTCCTTGGGCGGGGGAGCTGGGGAGAATGGGAGATACCTGTCCTGAGCGAAGCCGAAGGAGGGAGTTAGAAGGTAGGGTTATTCGCGCCAGGCTCAACTAGGGAGATGGGGGGATGGAGGGGATGGAGAGCTAGAACATGCCCTGCCAGAAAATTTAGTAAGATTCAGCGATCGCCCCTTGGAAACACCCCAGAAACCGTAGGGGCGCAGTCCCCTGCGCCCGGTGCAATGTGTAGGCTCTTGATCCGGACTTGAATTGGCCCAGCCCTTACACTGCTGCCCGTAATGCCGCTAAATCGTTGCCGCAAATTGCCTGGAGATTGCGGGTGATTTTGGTGATATCCCAATGCCACCACTGGATCTGGAGCAGGGTTTCGATGGTCTCCGCATCAAAGCGATCGCGAATCACCCGAGCGGGATTGCCGCCGACCACTGTGTAGGGGGCCACCGATTTCGTCACCACCGCCTGGGTGGCTACAATCGCCCCATCGCCAATCTGCACCCCCGGCATCACCGTCGCCCCATAGCCCAGCCACACGTCATGGCCGATGACGGTATCCCCTTTGTGGGGCCAGGTCTCCGGCATGGCAGCTTCCCAGCCCTGACCAAACACGGGGAAGGGATAGTTGGTAAACCAGTCAGTGCGGTGGTTGCCGCCATTCATG
Source organism: Cyanobacteriota bacterium (assembly GCA_027619675.1). GTDB lineage: Bacteria > Cyanobacteriota > Cyanobacteriia > Phormidesmidales > Phormidesmidaceae > PCC-6406. The sequence continues at coordinate 5,905 of JAQCHG010000045.1, read as the reverse complement.
ATGAATTTCACGTCCGATGCAATGGCGCAAAACTTGCCGATGATCAGCTTGTCGCCGATGAAATCGAAGTGGTAGAGCACATTGCGCTCGAAGTTTTCAGGGTTCTCAAAATCGTCGTAATAGGTGTAGTCCCCCACCACAATGTTGGGGTTGGTGAGGATGTTTTTGAGATACACCAGCCGCGTTTGCCCTGCCATGGGATGGCGGGCAGTGGGGTCAGGTCCATACATGGGGCAATCCTCTGGTTTCAGGGAAATCGGTGTTCCCAGCTTTTGGGCTACGATGGTTTACTGCGGTCTTGCCGCCAGCATCCGAATTTTGTAGTCAAGTCGTCAATACGTCAGGTGCGCCATGAGCCAAGGCACCCTCTTCGATAAGGTTTGGGATTTACATACCGTTGGTACCTTGCCCTCCGGGCAAACCCAACTCTTCATTGGGCTACACCTCATCCATGAGGTTACCAGCCCCCAAGCCTTTGCCATGCTGCGGGAACGGGGGCTCAAGGTGATGTTTCCCCAGCGCACCGTGGCCACGGTGGATCACATCGTCCCTACGGAAAATCAGGCCCGTCCCTTCCTCGACACCCTGGCGGAAGAGATGATGCAGGCCCTAGAGCAGAACTGCAAAGAAAACGGCATTACCCTCCACAATATCGGGTCGGGCAATCAAGGCATCGTCCACGTGATCGCGCCAGAACAGGGGTTGACCCAACCGGGCATGACCATTGCCTGCGGCGATAGCCACACCTCTACCCATGGGGCCTTTGGGGCGATCGCCTTTGGCATTGGCACCAGCCAAGTGCGGGACGTGCTGGCCTCCCAAACCTTGGCCCTCGGCAAACTCAAGGTGCGCCGCATTGAGGTGAATGGCGATCTGCACCCCGGCGTCTATGCCAAGGACGTGGTGCTGCACATCATCCGCACCCTGGGGGTAAAGGGGGGCGTCGGTTACGCCTACGAATTTGCGGGCAGCACTATTGACGCCATGTCCATGGAAGAGCGCATGACCGTCTGCAACATGGCCATCGAAGGCGGCGCCCGCTGCGGCTACGTCAACCCCGACGCCATCACCTACGACTACCTGCGGGGCCGGGACTTTGTCCCCAAGGGCACCGCTTGGGAACAGGCCGTGGCCTGGTGGGACAGCCTCCGCAGCGATGCCGACGCCGTCTATGACGATGTGGTGGTGCTCAATGCCGCCGACATTCCCCCCACGGTGACCTGGGGCATCACCCCCGGCCAGGGTATTGGGGTGGATGAGGTGATCCCAGCCCTGGATAGCCTACCGGAGGGCGATCGCGCCATTGCTGAAGAAGCCTACGCCTACATGGACCTACAACCGGGCACCCCCCTCCTCGGTACCCCCGTGGATGTGTGCTTCATCGGCAGTTGCACCAATGGCCGTATCAGCGACCTGCGGGAAGCCGCCAAGGTGGCCGAGGGCCGCTCCGTCGCCCCCGGCATCAAAGCCTTTGTGGTCCCCGGTTCAGAACGGGTGAAGCAGCAGGCGGAGGCGGAAGGGCTGGACAAGATCTTTGAAGCCGCAGGGTTTGAATGGCGGGAAGCCGGCTGCTCCATGTGCCTAGCCATGAACCCCGATAAGCTCCAGGGTCGCCAGGTGAGCGCTTCCTCCTCTAACCGCAACTTCAAGGGTCGGCAGGGCTCCTCCTCCGGGCGCACCCTGCTGATGAGTCCGGCCATGGTGGCCACCGCCGCCATCGAAGGCAAGGTGGGAGATGTGCGATCGCTGTTGGGCAGCCCTGTCCCCGTTGCCTAGGGGTTGGAACTGTCCCATCACCGCCACCCCCCTGGCGAGTGGTCCGTCAGCGTTCAAGGGATTCACTTAATGCGTCTGGGTCGGCTGGGTCGAGCGTTAGCGAAACCCAGCCGACAAATTGCCGACAAATAATTGATTAGCCGTCTTCCCCCAGCAGTTGTCGCCGCTGCTGCTCAAACTCCCGTTCGGTGATCAAGCCCTCCTGTCGGAGGCGGTCTAGCTCCCGAATCGCCGTGGCGATCGCCTGGGCTTGTGCGGCGATCTCGGTTTGCGGCATCCGTCTGGGCCAAGGCCAAGCCCCCGGCATCCCCTGGTGTAACGCCAGCACTAAATACCCCACCCCCTCCAGCGCACAGGCCACGCGGGGAATGGGCGTCCATCCCAGCAGTAAATACAGCACCCCCCAGCGGGGACGCCCCAAATAAAAGTGGTGAATACCCGCCAAGGCAATGGGAGCCGGGTTAAAGGCCCCCAGCAGCGCCAGCGCCGCGACCCACCCCGGAGCGGGCTGGTGCTGGGGCTGCCAAAACCGTAGCCAGCGGCCCGACAGGGGCGGAGCATCGACTTCCGGGGAAGATGGCGTTACCGCTTCTGAAGGAGACATCCTGACAGATTACCCTCAAAGCTGAAGTCGTGTAGATAATAGTCAATAATGATGTGCCCTTGAACCCGTGCCGTCCATGGCGCTACGCTGCCCTCGTACCCCCATCTATTTACCCTGACCCTAAAGGTCTGCGATCGTCGCTACCCTAGACAAGCCTAGGGCTCATCCACGGCCCTAGGCTTTGTGGAAACCACCCCGGTAGGGTTGTATGTCACCTCCTAGCCCATAAACGCTAGGCTACTGACAGAACCATCAGTGTCTGCCCAGCCGTTCATTCGTTGTTTGTCCGATTCCGCAGGCCGTTTTGCATGTCAAATGTCGATCTCTCACCCGATTGGATTAAGCGATTCGCTGGGGATCCCTACGCTGTGTTGGGCCTGGCGGTAACCGCCGACGATCGCCGTGTGCTCAAGCGCTATCGACATATTGCGAAACAACTCCATCCCGATGTGCAGGCCCAAAAAGATGAGGCCACTCGGACCTTTACCTCTCAAGTCTTGACCCGGTTGGTCAACCCCGCCTACCAGCGGATTAAACAAGACAAGGGCCGCTTAGAAACCTTGGCGACCCTCCGCTTCAAAGTGCGTCGCCTTAGCCGCGAAGATAAGCTCCAGCCCCGCCAAGCCATGGCTCAGAAACTGATGGCGGTGCCCGAGCCCGAAGTCGATGTCTTTTATGAGCAGGTCCTTTCCGATTTAGCGGAGAACCAGTACGAGTCCACCGATCGCTTTGCCCAACAAACCCAAGCGATCGCCGAACTGAACCTGGTTTACCTACGGCGAAAAATGGGCGATCCCGTAATTCGGGAAAAACGCTCTGGCCTTGTGGCTAGCGCCACCGTGCAAGCCTCCGTCACCGTTACAGCCGACGAAACCACTCCCCCCGAACCCGCCCCAGTCAACTATGCGCAGAAGCATATCGACCGGGCCAGAACCTACATCGCCAACAAGAAATACCCTCAAGCCATCCAAGAACTGCGGGATGCGGTTCGCATCGAAGCCAGTAATCCCGACTACCACACCATGCTGGGGCAAGCCTACCTGCTCAACAAAATGGAAGGCATGGCCAAGGTGCATATCCGGCAAGCTCTGAAGCTCAACCCCCGCAGTGCCGTGGCCCTCAAATACGCCCATAAGCTCAACATTGACACCGAAGAGTTCACCAGCAGCAACAAAGCTCCCAAGAAAAACGGCGGCGGACTATTTGGGATGTTTGCCAAAAAACGTTAGTGGTTGGTCAGCATTCGATAATTCGCGAACTGTTTAGAGCGCAGGAGCAGCGGGGCAAAGGAGCAGCAGGGCGATGAAGTTCACGAAAGAGTAGGGTTATTTCACCTTGGCTAGACTACGGTCTGCTCCGTAGGCTAACAGTATTAGCATCCAGAGTCCTGCTGGCGATTGGGCACGGGCAGCCCCCACCTCCACAGATGACTCGCCATAAAGACAGGGAGGAAGCGAATATCCATGGGCTTTTTTGATTCTGAGATTGTTCAACAGGAAGCGATGCAACTGTTCCAGGACTATCAAAGTCTGATGCAGTTAGGCAGTAGTTACGGTAAGTTCGATCGCGAAGGCAAAATTCTCTACATCGAAAGAATGGAAGAGATGATGGAGCGCTATCGCATTTTTATGAAGCGCTTTGAACTTTCCGAAGATTTCACCGCAAAGATGACCGTTGAACAACTCAAAACCCAGTTAAATCAGTTTGGAATTACCCCACAACAAATGTTTGACCAAATGCACAAAACCCTAGAGCGCATGAAGGCGGAAGTAGACAGCACCTCATGACGCCCTGAGATATCGTTCTAAAACGGCTAAAAACCAACCAACTCCCCAAGTGGCTTGACCAGTTGGGGAGTTGGTTGGTTTTAGAAACCCTGAATAAGCGGGGATGGCGATGGTGGCGATGGCCAATCGCTTACCAACTGGACTTAACCACACCTGGCAGCAAGCCTTGGTGGGCCATTTCCCGTAGCTGGTTACGGCACAGACCAAAATCGCGGTAATAACCCCGAGGCCGCCCGGTTTTCCAGCAGCGATTGCGCAAACGAGTGCGAGAGCTGGCGCGGGGCAACTGTTGGATCTGACGGTGAATATTGAGGCGCTCTTGCTGGTTGCTCGCGTTTTTAAACTCTTCGAGCAGGGTTGCCCGTTTTTCAGCGTACTGGGCAACCAGTTTTTCCCGCTTGCGCTCCCGCGCAATCATGCTCTTCTTAGCCATGCAATGCCTACTGCTCTTTTAAGCTCTGATCTACAAACACAGTCTTCAATAGTAACAGGCTGCTTCTCAATCTGTAAAGCATAAACCGGGCGCATGTAGCGGTTGGGGGAGTAGTCAAGAGAGGGTGCAGAGAGAATAATCACTGTACCCGATACAAATCTTGATTCAAATTGTGGCGGCGATCGCGATTATCGCTACAAGCGATCGCAGTACCAGGCGAGAGGCATTGCCGAATATTGGATTGTTGATCCCATCACTCAACGAGTGGCGGTGCTGCCCCTGGTGGAAGGACTCTATGAGGAAGCTGTCTTTGAGGGCGATATCGCCATCGACTCACCGCTGCTGGAGGAGTTGCTGGATTCAGGGATGCTCACAGCAGCACAGGTGTTACAGGTAAGTCAACCCTCCTGACGCGATCGCCCGCTTTTTGATTCTGTAACCGCCAGTCCTCAAGGCTGGTGGATGTCGATGTGGTAGCGGTAGCCCTGCTCCGTCAAAAACAGTTGACGATGCTGGGCAAACTCCTCCTCGCAGGTGCGCAGGGACACCAGGGTATAAAACTGGGCACTGCGACCATCGCGTTTGGGGCGGAGGATGCGGCCCAAACGCTGGGCTTCCTCCTGGCGGGAGCCATACTTGCCCGACACCTGAATCAGCACATCCGCATCCGGCAGATCCAGGGCAAAATTGCCCACCCGTGACAGGATTAGCCCCGCGATCTCCCCTTGGCGAAAGGCGGCGTAGCAGCGATCGCGCTCCGCCTGGGGGGTTTTGCCCGTAATCAGGGGAAACTTGACCCGCTCGGCGATCGCCTTCAACTGGTCCAGATATTCCCCAATGATCAAAATCCGGTGACCCGCCTCCTTCTCTAGCAACGCCGTCACCACCTCCAGCTTGCGGGGGTTCTCGGCAGCGATGCGAAACTGATAGCGTCGTTCCGCCGTAGCGTAATCCATTTGGCGGTCCTCCGTTTGGGGAATGCGGATTTCGGTGCAGTCTGCCGCTGCAATGAAGCCCTGGCCCTCCAACTCCCGCCAGGGCACGTCATAGCGCTTGGGTCCGATCAGGGTAAACACGTCCCCTTCCCGTCCGTCTTCTCGAATCAGGGTGGCGGTCAGCCCCAGGCGGCGGCGGGCTTGCAGTTGGGCCGTGATGCGAAACACCGGGGCAGGCAGTAGATGGACCTCGTCGTAGATGATCAACCCCCACGCCTGTTGATCAAACAGCCCTAGGTGTAAAAAGTCCTCCGACTGGTTGGCCCGATAGGTGAGGATTTGATAGGTGGCGAGGGTGACCGGACCCGTA
>JAQCHG010000044.1 GCA_027619675.1 Cyanobacteriota bacterium | reverse complement strand
CTGCTAATCGAACTTGAATCCACTCGGCTCAACATTTGCAGGACCCAACATCGTTGCCTGCCAACGTCAGCTCTAGCGCCAGCTTCTGCAAAATCAGTTGATTGGTTTCCGCGCTGGGAATCGTCAGCCGGGTATCGCGGCGATTGGGGCGATATTCCAGCAGCAGCTTAAAGATTTCTTGATACAGATGCACCCGCCGTTTAGGTAATTGTTCACTGGCTTCATGGGTGGCGGCAATGATGGTGATCAGCAACGGGTTCTTGGCCAGATCCGTCAGGCTCTTATCCCCAAACACCTGACGACTCAGGTCATCGGCTCCCTGTTGGGCTTCGGCGTTGCTTTCGGCCTCGGCTTGCTGCCGCGATAGGCGTTTTTGGGGGTCGGGTTCATGTTGACTCTCGCTCCAATGGGCTTTCCAGATCAACTCCCAGGTAATAAAGCGATACCACTGGTGAATAAAGGTGCGTTTTTGGTCGTTATTGAAATCCAGAATGTCAACCCGCTGGACGCCCTCAAACAGGCTGCTGTCATACCCGTGGGGCCGGGAGGTGAGAATAAACTGGCTGGGATAGTTTTGCATTTGCCAGTTGGCCCAACGGCTCACGGTGTCTCGCTGGGCTTCGGGCACTTCATCCAGCCCGTCCAGCATCACCAGACATTTGCCCTGCTGCAATTGGTCTTTGAACCACGGTTCCGAAGTCCGCAATTCAGAACAGCGCGGTAAATTCTGCACTTCCTCCACAATGAGCTGCGACAGCGGGGGCTGAGTCTGGGACTGGATGCGCGAATAAAACTCGCGAAACAGCAGCAAAATCGGGATGAGTTCCTTCGCCCCCTGCGCCCCATAGCCTTGATTAGAAAAGCTCAGGGTCAGAAACCGCATCAGCGTAGTTTTGCCATAGCCTGGATCAGCAATGACCGCCAATAGCCGCTCGGGAAAGGCGCGATCTTGCGCTTTCGGCAAAAAGTCCCAAATGGGACGACTGCGGTATTGTTCTAGCGAGGTTTGGCGGGTGCCAGCATTCATCCGCAAGGGGACGTACACCTCTTCGAGTACCAGGCGCGGCAAGCGCCCTTTGTAACCCTCGACCTTGAGGTTACGGCAATGGGTTTTCAGCGCTTCCAGATATTGTTGATGAAATTTGCTGCGGTTCACCAACGCGAGGTCAACCTGTCGATTAAACGCTTGATCAGCACGCTCAATGACCCTTTCGACCTTGGGCGCAAAGCGGTTTCCCAGTTTGATTAAAAACCAGACCCCAGCCGCAGCCCCTAATAGAGATCCAAACTGCCACCATTCCCCTTCAAAGGCTCGGCTAATCCCAAATCCAGCGATCGCTCCTGGCACTCCAGTATTGACCAGCTTAGAATCCAAAACTTTGCGAACGTCCTCTAGTCCAATGCCTTTGTAAGGGGGTTGCGGAGGGGGCTGCTGAGTCATCGCAAGGCTTTGGGTTAGGGATAATCAACTTTAACGCAACGGTAATTGATGTGTCTTTGCAGAATCACCTGTGTGCGAAGAACCCTGGCTTCTTGAAGAAGTCAGGGTTCTTGGGTCATCGCAACGTCTCCATCAGCCAGCGCATCAGGGTGCTATCATCTCCCGTTTGAGCCAATGCTACTGCTCAATGAGTTGGCCTGACACATATTTATGGAGAATCCTGGCCACTAGGGCGGGATAAGAAATGCCTTCTAATACAGCCATTTGCTGTAGGTTTTGCCAGTCGTTAGCTGACAGTGGAATCTGGTCCACCGATAACGATTTGAAGGTGGCCTCGGCGACCTGTCGATGCTCTCGGATCTCTGTCGCTACATTCTCCACCTGCTTGAGTTCCCCTCGTTCAAAGGCTGTTAAGATTTCCTGCTCTTCTGCATCAAGACTATTCATCTGAATTCCTTAAATATTGTTTGGTTGCTTTTCTGCTTGGGATTATCGTTTTCAGAAAAATTGCCTTCTCTGATTCGACAAACGGGACAAGATATCCATAGTTATTAACAATTACAACCGATATTTTTTGACCGGGATATCGTATCTGGTTAGGATGCTCAAAAACATTGACCTCCTGGCCAGATTGAATTGCTAAGATGATTTCTTCAAAAGATATATTCCGATGTTGCTTGAGCCATGTATTTTTATCCTCATTCCACTGGTAGCGCCGCGTCACTGTAACGTCTCCATCAGCCAGCGCAGGAGGGTGCTGTCGTCTTCAGTTTGGGAGCGGTGCAGGGCTTCCTCCACCAGTGCGATTTCCAACCCCGGCAACACCGTTGAAGTGGAAACTTCTCCGCTGTGGCGATCGCGCACCTCAAAGGCAATGACCTTTTGCTCCGCTACATTCACCACCCAGTATTCTGCTACCCCCAACCGCTCATACAGCAATCGCTTTGCACCCAAGTCATCCTTAAACGTGCTACCGCTGATTTCGATCGCCAAGGTCGGTGGCCCAAAGACAGTCACATCGATCGGGGCATTATCCTGAGGCGGAATCTGAAAATCTGCACCAATGTAGAAAGCCATGTCAGGCTGGCAACCTCGCTCCCCAGGCTGATAGATGCTGCAATTCATTAAACCGACAACCCGCAGGTTACGAAGCATCCCATAAAGACTGATGACTTGAGAAATGAGGCTGTTTTGCCGCGCATGTCCTCGACCGAGTGGAGCCATTTCAATCCGCATAGTGTCGTTGTCAAAGTAGCCGCGTCCTTCCTCGTACAGGGGATCATCCATGAGGGTCGTGAACTCGTCCCAGGTCGCGTTTACCCAAGTATCGGTTTGAATCTGAGCGGTCGATAGGGTCATAGCTGGCGGCTCGCGATCGCGCTTCAACACTTGCCTTCAGTTTAGTGCGCTGACTGAGGCTGAACGGCGATCGCCTGTTGCTGACACTCGGTGGCATCCTTCCGTCGCACCAACCGATGCCCCCTGAGTTCTGCCCCATGGTCCGCGAGACACTGTTCCCAACCGCGACGATCAAAAATGGCTTTGGGGTCTTCCAGTAGGCCCCATTTGCGTTCCTGTCGGCTGAGCTTGGCGAACTTAGCGTAACCGGGATAATCCTCCGTCACCAACTGATCTTTCTGATGGAGCAGGGGGGGATTGTCGAGGTCATAGTCGCGGTAACGAACGTGGAGATCCCGCAGCCCGATCGCCATGCTGGTGTGCAAAGCCGGGTGGGGATGTTTATCAAAATTAGGGCAAAACAGATAGGTGATTTGGGGCTTTTGCACGTGAAACTTCACCAGCGTCGCCTCCTCCGGGCGGCCCAGGGTGCGGGCCGCGCAGCCCTCATACAGCCGCAGCAGCGGATCCAACTGATCTAACACCGACACATGCACCCAGAGGGAGTTGGGGCGCTGCTGGCCCAGGGTGCTTTGGCGACAGCGCTCCTCAATCAGTTCCGTGCGCCCCAGACTCATCAGCATCAGGTCGGCGGCGGTGCAGGCTTGCGGGTAGCTGCCAAACAAAGCCTTGATATCGGCCTGAAACGTGGGGGAAAGGTCTTTGAATTTGGGGCGCTGGCCGAAGTGGCTGAGGGCAAGGTACACCAGCAGATCATGGCGGCGCTTGTCGGCGATCGCGTCCCATGCCCCCGCATCCGTGGCCTGAAGCACGATGGTAAAGGCCCGCTTCAGACTGCCAAAAACCTCCACCAAAGGGGCGCAGTCGGGCACCTGGGTGGTGAGTTCCGCCACCGTCGGCAGGCGACCGCGATCGGTGTAGAAATCCATCAACGGTTGCAGGCGATCGCGGTATTGCTCAAACTTGCTGACCCCCAAACGAATGCGGGGGGCTGTGGCCCGTGAACGGAAACGGGAAGCCCGAAACGCCTCCGCCTGGGCCTCATCGCGAAACACAAAGTAGATGCCCAAGGCCACCGGGATGGCATCCACCCCCAGCACTTGATCGATATACGCCTTCAGTTCCTCCTGTTCGTAATATTTCTGGAAGGTGTGGCGGCTGGTGATGATGCCGTCACCGTAGGCAATCATCCCCCGCGTGCGATCGTCCACCAGCACCTGAGCTGCCACAATCAGCACCCTTTGGGTCAAAGCCCAGGCCTTCACCAGGGCGTCCCGACGCTCGGCGGTGTCTTCGATGACGTTGATGACGTAGCCCAGATTAACCACATCGGCGGCGGTGGGGGCGGTATCGGGGCGATAGTAGGGATCCCAACCGTTGCTGGGCAGCCCCAGACGGTGAATGTATTCAATGTCGGCCCCGTGGCCGCAACCGTAGTCAAAGTAGGTGGTGGCGGCGGGAAACAGCCCCGCTTCCACGGCGAGGCGCACGGGTTTAGAGGCGGTGACGCGGGCGATCGCGGCGCGATGGCGCTCAATTTTGGGCTTGGCCCGCTGGGGTGGGGCCGCCGCTTGGAGGGTGCAGGCCAGGGCATGGTCGTGAATTTCTAAGCCGCGATCGCCCAAACGGGCCGCCCACGCCCGCTGTAAACCAATGCCTCGGGACTGGTCCAGTAGCCCCAGGGTTTCCTCCTGTTGGGTGAGCCAGTGGAAGCGATCGTACTGAGGATAGTCAGGGGTAACGAAGGTTTCTTTGCGGTGCAGCACCGGGGGGTTGTCGGTGGTGCTGTAGTCGCGATCGCCCACCGCCCCCGTCGCCAAGTTGACCTGAATGCTGCTGTGGAGGGCGGGATGGGCCTCGGTGTCAAAATCTGGGTAAAACAGGTAGGCCACCTGGGGCTGGCTGAGGCTGAACTTCACCAGGGTGGCCGCCGCTGCCACGGGCACCGCCCCTCGGGCTTGGCGCTCCACCGCTTGCAGGGCCGGGGCCAGGGAGGGCAAAGCCCACTGATGAACGTAAAGGGCATCGGGCAGGTGCTTGCCCACGGGGCTGCGCTGACACAGATCCCGATAGGCGGCAACATTGGCAATCAAGGCGGCGGCACCGTCAACAACCATGGCGGGGCAGAGCGGCAGACTGCCCCCCATGCTATCGAAGCCCTCCCCAGAATGCTCCCCAAAATGCTGCCATCCGGCTGATGTTCAAGCGTTGGGCACGGCAATGTCAGCGTCCATGGGCGCTATACCCCGTAACAATTCCTACGGATTGTTCTGTAGGGGTTTATTGAGCCATAGGGCGGCGGGGGTGTAGCCACGGCGTTCGTACAGGGCTAGGGCTGCCTCGTTGTCAGGAAAGACCTGCAAGCCAATTTGCCGATCGCCCCGTCGCCGTGCCCAGGTTTCCGCGACCCTTAGCAGGGCCGTGGCGATACCGCGACGGCGGTGGTCGGGATCTACATACAGCAACATGACGTAGGCATGGCGATCGCCCTGGCGCTGATCCTGGGCGTTGCCTAGCCACAGGCAGGCTATGGGGCGATCGCTGCTGGCATCCGCCACCCACCAGACCGGGGTGGCGGGGGAGAGGTGGGCCTCAACCATGGCGGCAATATGGCCGTCACTGAGGCCCGCCCCCAATTCCCACAGGGTGCGGGCCATGAAGGCTTCGAGTAGGGGGCGATCGCGCCCATTGCCCCGGCGCAGTTGGTAGTCAGCAATTCCTAGGGAGGCCATGCAAACGTCCCCATGGCGGCGGTAGCCCTCTATTCAATGGCAACGTAGAGATCGTAGCTGGCATTGCCCCGCGTGCCGCCCACGATCACCTGATAGTCTCCGGTGTGGGGCAAAAAGATCTCCTCATTGGTGCCTTCTAACACTAGGATTTCCCCCGCCGGTGACACCACCGCAAAGGCGGCATTGTCTTCTAGGGCGGTGATGGACACCACCATGGTTTGGCCCCCCTGTGCCCCCAACAGATACAGGTCGCGATCGCCCCGCACCACAGCATTACTGACCACAGCACCGCTCGTCCCTGGCTCAAACTGCACCTGCTGACGGTGGACGTTGCTGGCATCACTCAACAAATCCGCCGCCTCTAGCCCGTCTGGTCCCGTGAAATAGCTACGAATCTCGCCGCAATCGCCGCTGCTGTAGGTGGCGTCATCATTGATCAGACTGGCGCTGTCTACGGTCCAGGTTGCGGTGGTCTGTTGCTGGTCGTATTCAATCCAGGTGGTGATATCGAGGGTGGCCTGATTGCCGGTGAGGGTGCCAGCCAGAGCCTGACGATAGGCGGTGCTGTAGTCGTTGGCCGGGTCTTGAATGGAGGTGACGCTGTCTCCGGTAACGCTGCCATCCGCCGCCACCGTCAACCGTACTGCCGAAATCAGGGTATCGGTACTGGTGTCGTAACAGTACTGGCCTGCGGCCAGGGTGGGGCTGCTCTCGGGTTCCTCCGGGGCTGGGGTCGCCGTTGGCGTGGCCGCAGGGGCGGCGGCAGGGGCTTCAGCAGCGGGTTCTTGGCCGTTGCAGGCAACCAGAACAGTGGTCATCGCCAAGGGCAAACACCAGCGGTAGCAGCCATTCATGGCATCCTTCCTCAAATAAAAAAATAGGCCGACAGGAGGCGCGCAAATCTAGCTTGGTATACCCAATTCCCCCTGGACCCTATCCCTGGGTGGGCCTGTCTAGGGGCTGCCATCAGTTTCAGTCAGAATCCTTGTGGGGAAATGGCTACAGATCCTTGCCGGGTGACAAGGGTGGGTGCTGTCATGGTGAATCAGCAAGGCTTTCACCCTGGCGGGATGACGCGCCCTCGGGTTTTTCCCCCGATGGACAGGTACAGTAGTCTGGGTATGGATGGCGATCGCGTACGGGAGAGTGTCGCATGAACTTTTTTGGCATCGGCTTGCCGGAAATGGCGCTGATTTTAGTGCTGGCCCTGCTGGTGTTTGGCCCCAAAAAACTGCCGGAGATCGGTAGCAGTCTGGCCAAGGCACTCAAGAGTTTCCAAAAGGCCCAACAGGACTTTGAGGCGGAGTTTAAGCGGGAAGCTGAGCAACTGCAAAAGTCGGTGACGGAACCCATGAAGGCGTCTCTAGAAAAGCCTGAGCCCAAGGCGCTAGAACCCCAAAAGGTGGAGCAAAACGGTAAGGCCACAGAGCCCGCCACCGCCGCCGAAACAGTGGAAACGGCTGAGTACACCGAAGAGAAATCAGCCGCTGAGGAAGTTGCCCCTGGGGAAGCGACGGCGGAAGCCGCCAATGCAGAAGACGGTCAGTAGACGCCACCGTCCAAAATTGACGTACTCCCTTTTGTTTTGGCCATGGTCGATACCCTCGTCATCCCCGGTTTGATTGTGGGGCTGGGCAACCCTGGAGATAAATACGACAAAACTCGCCACAACATTGGGTTTGAGGTGGTTGATGCCTTGGCCCAGCGCTGGCAAATTGCCGTGGGGCAGCAAAAAAAGTTCCAGGGGCTATACGGGGATGGGCGGGCGATCGCGGGCCGCAAAGTCGGGCTGCTAAAACCCCAAACCTATATGAATCGATCGGGGCAATCGGTGCGGGCGGTGGTGGACTGGTACAAACTAGAGCCCGCCCAAGTGCTGGTCATCTATGACGATATGGATCTGGCCACGGGGCGGATTCGGATGCGTCTGTCTGGATCCGCCGGGGGCCATAACGGCATGAAATCCATCATTGCCCACCTGGGCGGGCAGGACTTTCCCCGGCTGCGGGTCGGCATTGGCCGCACGACTATCCCTGGCAGCGATCGCGCGGTGGTGTCCCATGTGCTGGGTCGCCCCTCCCCGGAGGAACAGGCCCACATGGCGGAGGTGGTGCAACTGGCCGCTGATGCGGTGGAGCGATCGCTGCGGGAAGGGGTGGAAAAGGCCATGAGTCTCTTCAATGGCCGCACCATTCCCGCCCCTGGGGGCTCAGAATCCCCGGCCCCGGCACAGTAGCCATGGGACGATTCCAGGACTTACGCAGTCACCATGGCTGAAACTACCGCTTTAGTTGTAGAGAATCACGGAGCGGATGGCCTTGCCCGCGTGCATGAGGTCAAAGGCGGTGTTGATCTCCTCTAGGGGTAGGGTTTGGGTGATGAAGGGATCGATTTGGATCTCCCCCTGCAAATAGCGATCGACGTAGCCCGGTAGCTGCGATCGCCCCTTCACCCCGCCAAAGGCCGTCCCCCGCCACACCCGACCCGTCACCAGTTGAAAAGGTCGGGTGCTAATTTCTTCGCCACCCCCCGCCACGCCAATGATGGTGGACTCCCCCCAGCCCTTGTGGCAGGCTTCCAGGGCCGCCCGCATCAGGTTGACGTTGCCCACACATTCAAAGGTGTAGTCCGCCCCGCCATCGGTCAGGTCCACAATCACCTGCTGAATCGGGTCATCGTAGTCCTGAGGATTGATGCATTCCGTCGCCCCCAGTTGCAGGGCCAGCTCAAACTTGCTGGGGTTAATGTCCACCCCAATGATGCGACCTGCCTGGGCCATCACCGCCCCTTGGATGGCACTGAGGCCGATGCCGCCGAGGCCAAACACCACCACCGTTGACCCGGCCTCCACCTTAGCGGTGTTTAGCACCGCCCCAATGCCCGTGGTGATGCCGCAACCCAACAGACACACCTTTTCCAA
>JAQCHG010000043.1 GCA_027619675.1 Cyanobacteriota bacterium | reverse complement strand
CTTCCGCCAATCACGGGTACTAGGCAACCAGCCTCCTAGGGTTGTTTGGGGATAACAGTTGGGGGTCTTTGCACCCTCAGCAACCTCCTGTCAGCGCAGTAGGTGATGGTTAGCGATAGTCGCGTTACGGTCCAGGATGGCTCACCATCCTGGACCGTTGTTTTTGCCATGGGTAAGCTGGCCACAGGCGGGGCATGTACCCAGCATTTTGCTCCTAGGGATTGGGCCGCTCGGGGTTGGGGATAGTGGGCAAACGGCCAAAGCGGCCTGTCATGATCCGCAGGGCGATCGCCCGCAAAAATCCCAGGCGCTGCAATACCGCAATGCCAAACCGCCGCAGCCCCACCAACGGTCTCCACTGGTTAGAAAAACTGCGGTTGAGGAAATCGGTCATGGCCAGGACCAGCCAGTTCTCCCAGCGTCGCCAGCGATCGTAGCGGCGCAGTACGGTGAGGCTGCCCAGATCTTCACCGCGATCGCGGGCTTGGGTCAGCACCGCCGCCAAGGCCGCCGCATCGCGAATCCCCATGTTCAACCCCTGGCCACCCACGGGGTGGCAGCCATGGGCAGCATCCCCCACCAAGGCTAAACGGGGCCGCACGTAGCAGCGGCTCTGCATCAACTTAACGGGGAAGCGGAGGGGTTCCTGCACCATGGTCAGGTGCCCCATGTGGTCCCCATAGCGGCGCTGGAGTTCTGTGAGAAAGCGATCTCGGGGCAGTTGCAGCAGCGCTTCGGCTTCCCCATGGGGAGCCGTCCACACAATCTGACAGCGGCCATCCACCAACGGCAAGATGGCAAAGGGACCGCTGGGCCAGAAGCGTTCATAGGCAATGTTGTCGTGGGGCCGCTCGGTTTCCAGCACCGTTGTGATGCAGGACTGCCAATAGGGCCAGCCCAGGGTTGAAATCCCGGCCTGATCCCGCAGGGGCGATCGCGCCCCGTCAGCGGCCACCAGCACATCGGTGATGCAGGTCCAGATTTCATCCCCCTGCCGCAGGGCACAGTGGACACCATCCTCTTTGTAAACAATCTGCTCCACCTGCACAGGAGCCAGGTAGTCAATGGTTTCGCAGCTTTCTAAGCTGCCCTGTAACGCTGCCATCAGGGCACCGTGGGGGGCGGCGTAGTACACCGCTGTTTGCTCAGTCCGCCGCAAGCCAGGGGCTAAATCTTTGGGTTCAAAGGTGACAACGGTGGGGTGGTCACCATCGGAGAGCTGCACCTTTTGAAAGTGGGTGAGGTGGGGTGACACCTGGTCCCAGAGGCCGAGCTGCTGAAAAATTTCCGCCGAGGTGGGGGAAAAGGCGTAGGCGCGGGGTCGGCTGGCGGCTTGGGCCGGGGTTTGGGCTTCCACCACCGCCAGGGTGAGACCCGATTTTCGCAGGGCGCTAGCGAGGGTAAGGCCCACAATGCCGCCCCCCACGATCACCACATCGTAGTGGCGTAGGGCGCAACGGTCCAAAACTGCTCCTGCGGGAGCCTCGATCGTAGACTGGGTACCAGGATGCGTACTCATAGGAAATTCGGTTAAATCCCCCAGTTTGACATTAGGGAGTCGTAGGGGCGCAGGGGTCTGCGCCCGGTGCAAAATGTTGGGCGATTAGCCGAATTTGGTGTCAGTCGGGTCATGCTATGGGGAAAAAACGAGTCATCTTAAAGGCCGATGGTGAATGCCTGAATGATGGTGAACCCATAGGATGGCTACCATCCACATCCGCAGCAAGGCTACGGAGCAATCATCGGCTGTTATCTCAAACGGGGAAGCCCCCCTTACTAGGGTAAAAACAAATCCCTAGACTGCGCTAGCGGCCATCAACTCTTCGGCCATCTCAAAATTGGCGGTGGCGGACTGAACATCGTCGAGATCGTCCAGGGCATCCATCATCTTGAGCAGCGATCGCGCATGGTCTGGGTCTACCACCTCGACGGTATTGCTGGGGATCCAGCGGGTTTCCACACAGTGGAGACGATAGCCCTGGGCCGTAAGGGTATCGCTGAGACCCTCTAAATCTTCCGGCGCACAGAACACCTCTGCCCCGGTCAGATCCGCCTCCAGGTCCGTCATTTCGTAGGACTCTGCCGCCCCATCGAGGGCAGCCTCCAGCAGGGCTTCTTCATCCAGGGGACCCGCCACTGCCACCACACCCTTTTGATCAAACATCCAGCCAACGCAGCCCGTCTCCCCCAGATTGCCGCCATTTTTGCTAAAGGCGGCCCGTAGGTCGGCGGCGGTGCGGTTGCGGTTGTCCGTCAGGGCTTCGATCAGCACCGCCACCCCGCCAGGGCCATAGCCCTCGTAACGGATGGCTTCGAGGCGATCGCCATCAACTCCTTGACCAGATCCCTTCGCGATCGCCCGCTCAATGTTGTCGTTGGGCACCCCCGCTGCCTTCGCCTTCTCAATGGCGGTGCGGAGCTGAAAGTTTCCGGCGGGATCCCCGCCCCCGGTACGGGCCGCCACAATAATGGCGCGGGACACCCTGGCAAACACGGCCCCTTTGACTGCATCGACGCGGGCCTTCTGACGCTTGATATTGGCCCATTTACTATGACCTGCCATCGGTACTGAAAAGACGCTATCAACACACTGCACTGTGATCCATCCTATACCGGGCCTTGGTCTGTGCTCTCCTACAACCCAGCCGCATAGCGAGCGGCCCCAATCAGCCCCACCTGGGGATTCAGCACGATCGCGACGGGAATCTCTTCCAGCAGGCCACTGACCCGGCCCTTATCGCTGAAGGCCGCAATGAACGGGCCGTCCACCATCAATTGCAGGTTTTTAGCAGCAATGCCCCCGGCAATGTAGAGCCCCCCGTAGGGCAGCAGTTTGAGGGCCAAGTTGCCCGCCTCAGCCCCGTAAGCCGCGATGAACAGGTCCATGGTTTGCTGGCACAGATCATCCCGCTGGGCCTGGGCCGCTTGGGAGATGACGGCGGCGGGGTCCACGGTTTTGGGTTGCCCCGCTTGGCGCTCCCAGGTGGTGATGGCGTCGGCAATGTCGGGGGATTCGCTGGCCACGCCGCGATCGCGCAGGAATTGGTAAATGGACACGATGCCCTGGCCAGAGACCACCCGTTCTGCCGAGACACGGGTGATCTGATGGCGATCGCGCAGGTACTTCAGGAGTTGAAATTCCAACTCTGAGCGGGGGGCAAAGTCAGCATGGCCCCCCTCTGAGGGAAAGACACGATAGCGATCGCCCTGGCGCACCAGATAGCCTTGCCCCAACCCCGTACCCGCACCAATCACCGCAATCGGTGCAGTATCGTCCCGGTGTCCGTTTTGGAGTTCGTGCAGGTCTGCCCGTTCTAGCCCTAACACCCCGTAGCCAATGGCCTCAAAGTCGTTGATGAGATCCGCCTGGTCTAGGTGCAGTTCTCGGGTGAGGCGATCGCTGCTGAGATTCCAAGCCAAATTAGTCAACTGGGAAGTGGTGTTGACCACTGGTCCAGCAATAGCAAAGCAAGCCCGGCTTGGAGCCACCTCCCCACCAGTCTGGGGCGCGGCGGTCTGGAGAAACTGCTGCACCATGGGCACCAAATCGGGGAAGTCGGCGCTGACATACTGCGCTTCTGACAGGGTGGAAAGCTGCCCACCGTCCGCCTGCACCAACCGCAGAATGGTTTTAGTCCCGCCAATATCCCCAGCCAACAGATAAGTCATGGTCCCTGTATTCGACTTGCGTTCACAATCATGGCGGCAGCCTGCAATAGCTGGACGATGGGTTTAATCCCAAGGCTTAGGCTTCCAGGGCTTAGGCTTCAAGCTGTGCAGTTACCGCTATTCCCGCTATCTTCCTACTATCTGCTGTCTTGAAACATCTATGGGGCAATGGGGCAGCGGATCTATCCTGGGGTGCAGCCCGACTAGCATCTGTGCAGGCTCCAGAATTCAAAAAGTGCAACAGCGTTGCAGCAAATACCCCACCCATCCAGCAGCGGCCAGACATCTCAGGCTTGAATCCCTGGGGAAGGCACTAGTCCAGCGCGGCGTAAGTTTGCCAACCGTTTCCTTGGGCGGGGGAGCGGGGGAGCATGGGAGATAGGGAGTCAGAAGGTAGCTTGATTCGCGCCAAGCTCAACTAGAGGACCGTCATCGATTCCAGCCAGAATCCTGATGGCAAGGCAGTGACAGCCCCTAGCTGATGGGTTCCCCGCTGACCCTACTCAAAAGCTTCTCGTCCAGTGTCCACACGCTCTACGACCGCTTGCGGCCTAACCTCGAGGGACGCTTTAGGAACGCCACCGATGGCCTTGTTCTCTGACCGTTCCCCAAGCGCCAGTCTTGAACGCTCAGGAACAGAGCACCGAGACCATGGTGCAACACTGTTGTAAACCGTGCAGCCACAGACATCCCGCAAAAGCTGCAACCCTTGTTGCACAAATGCCCCCATTGCAGCCAAAGGGCGCTACCTGGGCTAAAAGCTCAGTTTCAGAGCGTTGACGGGCACCTCATCCCAAGAGGACACCGTGCGGAGTCGAGCCTGCCAGCCCGCTTGCTTTTGCGTTTCCGTGAGGTTAGCCACGAACGACTCGTGGCAGGCTTGGGCTTGGGCCTCATCACAGCAGGCGATACAGGCGTACAAAATACCACCTGGATCCAGTTGTTCGTTGACCCAAATTACCGAATCAGCCATGCGGGAGGCCGTCTCCTCAACTCGTGTTTACCCAGACTAGCGTTTCTAGGGGGTGTCATCACTTTCAACCAGCCTCCCTGTTGCACAACAGTCCCAGTCCCTAGCTAGATTACGGAACCAGGTGTGGTCAGGGTTCCCCAGTAGGTATTCACCCTGAATGGATGACGCGCCCTAGGAGACGGCTGCCTGGGAGGCATCCCCAGAAAAGCTGGAGATAATTTGGCGCATGTCGGCGATCGCCTGAAGTTGATAATCGCTGGCCTCTTGGAACTTCGCCATCGATTCGGCAGCAGCGTCGAGCTTTTGGCG
The DNA here is from genome assembly GCA_027619675.1 of Cyanobacteriota bacterium. Classification (GTDB taxonomy): domain Bacteria; phylum Cyanobacteriota; class Cyanobacteriia; order Phormidesmidales; family Phormidesmidaceae; genus PCC-6406. The sequence continues at coordinate 3,571 of JAQCHG010000043.1, read as the reverse complement.
CAAATTGGCCATGCCGTCCTGTAAAGGGGTCACCACATCTGCAAACAGAGCAGACCTGCCGCCCAGGGTCGCCACCTCGTCTTGTTTTTGCTGGAAGGCCGCTTCCATGGCTAAGATCTCTTCCCGCCCCGTGGTTTGTTCCCCGACTTTCTGCTCGACCTCATGCTTGAGTTGGTCTACCGTTCCCTGCATGGTCTTAATTTCCCCTTCCAGGGTTTTGATCTCCTCAGAGGTTTCTTCCCGGAGAGCATCAATCTGACCGAGCACGGGCTCTAAGTCCACGGCACTGACGGTGCTTTCCTCCGCCGCAAGGCCCTGGCGACGGCGCAGCACCGCTTGATGCTGACTCAGCACTTCTTCCCGCTCTAGCAGGTTACGGCGCTGGCCCACGAGGGTTTCATTGAGCATTTGATAGCGGTCTTGCTCATCCGCCAGCTCTGTTTCTAGCTGGAGGCGATCGTATTCGCTGGCCTGCTCAATTTTCTCCCTGACCTCATCAATGGCCTGCTGTTGGAAGTTCAGCTCCTCTTCTTGGTCGTTGACGAAGCGGGAAACCTTGTCGAGATCCTTTTCTAAATCGCTCACTAAGGTTTGCAGGGCGTCGAGGTCCATGGCCTCAAGGGCATCTACATCCACTTTCTTGCTCAGGCGCACCTTGTCGGAGGTGTTGAGCAACTCGTAGACCTGCTGGTATAGATTGCTTTGAGTTTGCAGATATTGGGAAAGCTTTTGAACCCGATCTTGCTTGAGGGCCAGGATTTGCTTATTGACCTTGAGGCTGGCTTTGAGATCACTGAGGGTCTGTTCTGCCTCATGCCAAGCTTGCCAGCGCCCCTGGATGGTTTCCCGCTCCTGCTGCACGGTGGCTTGTTGATCTGCCAAGGTGGCTTGGCTATCGGCGAGGGTTTGCCCTTGGGACTCTAAATGGCTGCCCTGCTGGTCGAGAATCTCGTAGGCCAAATTCAGTTGCTCTCGCACCCCTTCTGTGGGGGTTACGGCTCCCATCAGTCGATCCAGGGCTTCTTGAATTTGCTGCATCTGACCTTCATCCAGACCCGCCTGCTGCTGGACGTCGGCTTGGCGCTCTTCAAAGCGACGGATTTCACCGTTTAGGTGCGCCCACGCCCCTTCTAATTCTTGGGTTTTGCGCTCTAGATCTTCTTTAAGCTGCTGCAACTCCGCTTGGGAGGCTTCCAGTTCTTGCCGTTGGGCTTCTAGCTGCTCAATGTCGGCTTCAGCCTGCTCCACCTGTTCTTGGCGGGCCTCTAACTCCACTTCCCGCTCATTCAGGGCTTGGCTTTGGAAGGTGAGGGACTGCTTCCAGGTTTCAATTTCTTCTTCCTGGGCTTTGAACTTCTTACTTTGGCTCGAAAAGTTTTGCAGAATACCGACAATGGGCCGCCCAGCATCGTAGTGGCGCTGGATCTGGCGATTATTGCCCATCTCCACCATGACTAAGGCCCCGGCGTTGTAGGTGGCGTCGTCGGGGGCTGCCACGACCTCTTCTCCGGGTACTGCCGTCCAAACCTCACCGCGCTGACATGCTAAGAGCTTGAAGTCGGCCTTGCCGCTTCCAAATACCCCCCCCTTTTTTTGAACCTCAGCCAAATAAAGCACGCCGGTCGTCCTCTTCCATTGCGATAGTCACCAGGCTTGACAGCAGTTCACCTGGGCGTAGGGTTTAGTCTCGAAACACCGCAGCGATAGCATCTCTAGCGACAGTGTTGAACCCTATCCAGCCTTCAGGATCTCAGCTATACGGTTTTGCCTAGGCTTCCACATCCATGATGCCCTTAAGCTAGCGCATGTTCATATTAAGTGAGAGAGAAGGTTTGAGGAGCTGTTTTGACGGAGCCTGTCGCGATCGCTCTCTAGGGTCAACCAGGGCAACCCCCAAGAATGTTGTTCACGATACTGTTCCCGTGGAAAAGCCGTTTATCAACGGGGATAGCCGCTAGTTGCGGGCTAGCCACTTTTGACCGTTGAGCCGTTGCAGCACGTAGAGCACCATCAGGTCTAGGGTGATCTTGCGCTCGTCTCCCATGAACTGCTCGACGGTGCTGGCGCGATCGCCTCCTTCAGTGCAATAGAAATACTTGGGCGCTTTGATGTCTTCTTGGGTGAAGACGACGTTGAATCGACGCTTGCCCGTGGGCAACTGCCCCTTGACCTGCCAGTAGGTTTCGCCACCCGCCTGGGTGAGGGCGAGGGGAGCTTGTTCAAATTCTAGATACGCCCCCTCAATGCCTTCCTCCTTGAGGGCAGCGGCGATGCTGGGCAAGTAGTGCTCTCGAATGAACTCGCCAAAGGGTTTGTCTTCAATGGCAGGGGGCTTTTCCTTTTTGGCCTTGGGGGCCGCCTGGGTTTCAGCGGAGGGGGATTGCTTTGCGTCTTCAGCCATGGTTCTTTCCGCAGCACGTCCGTATGGTTGGGGCCATTGAATCTGTACCAGAGGCCAGTATCCCGCACCCAGGAATAGAATAAACCCCTTTCTGGCCTGATAACAGGGCTGGATGATTAGCCCTCCTTGGGGGAATCATAATTTTCGGGGTTGGCGCGGCGGCTGATCTTGCCAAGGGGTAGCCCAAATGGTGGACCGACGGCGGCTCACTGGGACGGGACCCTGTGCATTGGTCCTGACCGTTCAGGGGGTAGGTACCGTGAAGCGCTGTTGCACCTGGGTTTGGGAAACGATGCGTCCTGCTTTCACCACGGTGCGTTGAGTCGGGGCGGTGGCGATCGCGGCGGCAGCGGAGGGTACCCCCAGAACTACCAAATCCGCCGCCATCCCTGGGGCAATGCCGTAGTCTGGGATGCCGATGGCTTTAGCCGCCAGGGTGGTGGTGATGTCGAGGCACAGGGCCTGCTGGGCGGTGGTGCCCAACTGCAACACCTGGGCCAGCAGGGTGCCGATTTTCAACACATCCCCATCCCCAAAGGGGGTGAATAGGTTTTGCACGTTGTTGGTGGCAGTACCAACGGTGACGCCCCACCCATGGAGACGATGCAGGGGGGCAACGCCCCGACGAGCATTGTGGCTATCGTGGCGGGCCATCATGTATAGATCCGAGGCGGGTAGGGCGAGGACCGCGATGCCCGCCGCCGCCAGTTGACGGGCGATCGCCGCCAGTTCCCCAGGGGGCAGCCCCGCCAGCTTAGTCATGTGGCCCAAGCAGACCCGCCCCTGCCAGCCCCGTTGCTCCGTTTCGGCAATCACCCAGGGCACTTGCAGCGGCTGGTCATCATCCAAAAAGTCCAGGTGGAAGTCCACATCGCAATCAAATTCCGCTGCCAGGTCAAAGACGGTGGCGATGTTGCGCTGGGGGTCGGGGTCTACATAGGGGGCGGAGCCAATCACGTCCCCCCCCATGGCCATGGCCTGCCGCAGCAGGTCCACGGTGCCCGGTTGCTGGGTGATGCCCTCTTGGGCGAACACCGCCAGTTGCAGGGTCAGCCCCCAGGTGTATTCCTGCCGCAGGGGCAGTAGCGCCTCCATAGATTTCAACCCGAGGATGGGATCCACCTCCACATGGCAGCGCATGGCGGTCACCCCCCAGGCGATCGCCTGCTC
>JAQCHG010000042.1 GCA_027619675.1 Cyanobacteriota bacterium | reverse complement strand
CTGGGGCAGCTAGAGGCGGCAGAGCCGGGGCAGTGGGCGGCGCAGAGGCACGGTGTTGCAACGCCAGCCCGATCGCCCCAGCAGCCTTGCCCAGTGCCCCACCATCCAACTCCCCCCACCGCACCAACCCCTGGGCCACCTCCCCGTGGGCCGCCGGGTCAGGGAACCAGCGACGATAGGCAAAGTGAGGCAACCAGCCCTCAAAGGCCCGGTCATCGCGGTACGACCCCAAATGGGCCTGGAGCTGCGCCGCCGTCCATCCCGCCGCAATCCCCTCCAGCGCCGTCATCACCAACCGCTCCGCCGCCGCCGCATCCAAGCGGGGCGGCGCGGGGTCAGGGCGGCGACCCCGACGGGGCCAAAATCGATCAAGCGGGTTCATCGGGGGTATCAGCAGGAGATAGGGCAACGGGGCCAACAACCCGGCGAGTTATGCTAAGGGAAACTAAGATGCCTGAGCTGGGTTTCTCGTCATTCTAAGTCCTATCTAGTTCCCATTTCCACTGCATGGAAAACAAGACGGTTCTGGCCATTATCCAGTCCTACTCCCAGGTTCCCATTCGGATCACCTATACCCAATGGGCACACGTTCTTGAGAACCATGACTATATGGCAGGCTGTCTTGAATTTGTGCTCGAAACCCTGGGGGAGCCAGATTATATTGCTACAGGGCTCAAGGACGAACTCATTGCCTTGAAGGCATATCCCAAAACACCCATTTCAAAAAAGTCAGTCGTGGTGGTCTTTAAGGAATTATTAGATGAGGGATTTCTGATCACTGCATTTATGACATCAAAGCCCGAAAAAATTCTCAAGCGAGGTATTAAATGGCAACGTTAGGCTTAGATATCCTGCAATCAGTTCCGCACCTACTCAAAATGCCATCTAGGCGCACCTGGATTGACTACGACGACGAAGTAGATGTGCTGTACATCAGTTTCCAGAAACCGCAACAGGCTAACGACAGCATCCTAGAAGATAACGTTATCTACCACTACCGAGATGACACCCTGGTGGGGGTTACCGTGCTGCAAGCCATGGGTCGCTCCACCACCGCCAACTCATGATCGAAAAAATCCCCGGTGTTGTTGGGGGAGATGCCTGCCTCGTAGGGACTCGGATTCCGGTGTGGGATTTAGTTCAGTATCGCCACTTGGGAGCCTCAGATGCCAAGATCTTGGCAGCCTATCCCCAGCTAACGGCCACCCATCTAGCCCAGGCATGGCGTTATGCCAAAGCCCACCCCGAAGAAATTCAGCGGGCCATTGAGCAAAACGAAGCCGCTTAGGGGTGAGATGCTTTTACAGCAACGATTCATCAAGGGCTAATGGGCCGTGAGACGATTGTCGGCAAATTGAGACGCATTACTAAGCCCTAGCTTTTTCAGGAATCCTCTACATGGACAGGGCTATTTCAGTAACCAGGCTGTTCCGTTAAGCTCCACCAGCCAACCCACTCACGCTCATACCCCCTTTCTCGTCCCGAGACGCTCCGCGAACGACTGCGCTCAGGACAGGCATCCACCCTCACACCCTCACACCCATGCTGATCAAAGCCCTCGCCTACCTGTCTCTCGGTCTCGCCTTACCCTTAGGGCTGGCAGTTCCCCTGCCCGCCCTCGCCCAGGCCGACTGCCCCTACGCCATCCTGCGGGTTGAGAGCAGTCAGTATGTGGACACCGATGCGGTTTGTGCAGCGGCTCAATCCTGGTCTGAGGCGGGCTATCAGGTATTCGTGTTTCTCACCGATGTCCGCCCCGCCAGTGAAGAAGCCTGGTTCACCCTGCTGGATGGGGTAGAGGCGGAAGCGGGGTTGCGGGACTTGACCCAGGCCGACAGCTTTGCCAAAGCCGCGATCGCCCTAGAGGTAACCACCGCCACCGACTTGCCCTACAGCGTTTCCCTGACCTATGGCGAAACCCTGTACGGCAGCCCCCTGGATACGGACGAAGCCGCTGTGGAGGGGATTAAGCGCCGCATTCGGGACCGGGTGGCGGCCCAGGATGCCACCTGGGCCTTGACCATAGGGCTGGGGGAAACAGCAGATTTAGCAGGGGTGGGGAGCCCCAATCCCCCCGCCTCTAATCCCGCTGGGAATAACGCTGTCGCCCTAGACCCAGGGGCGGGCAATGACCTGTCACCCCAGGTCCACAGTAGTCGTCAGGCCCTAGGGCGAGTGATGGCCGGGGGGGGCCTGGTGGCCGTCGGGGGCTCCACCGTGCTGGGGTTGGGGCTGGCCCGCCGCCGTCGCCAGCGCCTCCAAGCCCAACTGGCCACTCTGCAATCCCGTTTGGCCAATTTGCTCATGGGCTGTGAGCAACTGCTGACGGGGGGCGCACCGGAGAATACGGTTTCCTATCAACTATTTGTGGAGGCGGATGGGGAGCGCTACCCCGCCCTAGCCCAGGAGGTGAAAACCTATCTGGCCCAGGCCCGCACCGCCCTAGACCAAGCCTTTCAGGTGCATCGGGACTTGCAGGAAAACCGCGCCCACCAAGAACGCCCCCTCAAGGAGCGGGTGGCGGCCTGGGAGTTGCTGTACCTGTCCTTTGTGGGGCGGCGCGATCGCATCCGCGCCATGTCCGATGAGGAACTGCAAACCCTGCTGAATCCCGCCTTGATTTTAGGAAAATCCAACTTCAGCCCTGGCCTCACCACCCAGCTAGAGAGCATTCAGCAACAGATCCAGGGGCAGCCCTTAAAGGTGGAGTTGATGGCGGTGAAGGCCGACCAAGCGGTGGATGAAGAAGGCATTTTGGGCCGGGTGGAGCGGGTGGATGCCGCCATTGGTCGCCTGCGGGAAGCGGTGGCCCTGGCTCCACAAACCTTGCAGGCCCTGCACGATCGCCGCCAGGGCTGGTCAGCCCCCACCGCGATCCAGTTCGGTTTCACAGAAGCGGACCTCTGCCATGGCATCGATCAGGCGCTGGCGGCGGCAGATACCGCTCTACACCAAGACCGTCGCTATCTCACCGTGCTGGATTACTGCGCCGTGGCAGAGCAGGGTTTGGCGGCGATCGCTAGCTTAGACACCACCCTGCAACAGGTGCAAACCACCCGCGCCGCCATTCAAGATCTGCAAGCCCAGGGGTACCGTCCCCCCGCCTTGCCCAGCCAAGAGGAAACCTGCGATCGCGCCCTCGCAACCCTGCGGGGACAGTTACAGCAGGCCCAATATCCCCAAGTGCCCGAACAGGCCACGACCCTAGCCCAGGCCACAGAGGCGGCGCTGCAAATTCTGCGGACTTGGCAAAAGCGGCACCAAACCAACCAAACCACCCTCACCACCCTGGCCCAAACCACGGCACACCTGATCACCCGCGCCGACACCCAAGCCGCCCAGGCTTGGGACGCCCTGCAAGCACTCCCCCCCAGCAATTGGCAGGATCTAGCGGGGGTTGTGTCCCCCCCCCAACCCCTGCTAGCCCGACTGCAACGCCAAGACTGGGTCACCCTACACCAGCAAAATGATCTGGCGGTGCAGGCCCTAGACGCCGTCAAAGCCGGGGCCGCGCAGTACCAACAGCATTTGGACAATGCGGAAGCCGAACTCCAGCGGGTGCTGGACCGCCACGCCCTGGTTCTCAAGGCCCGCCACCAATTGCAGGGGGAACTGACAGAAATCGAAGCCTACATCCAAAAAGTCACCGATCTTACCCGCAACAAACTGTTGGGCCTGGTGCCCACGGGGGACATTGACGCCCGCCTGCAAAAGGGCCAAGGGTCGGTGGAGACGGCCCGAGAGTTGGCCCGCAGCCAAGAATATCTCCGGGCCTGCGAAGCCCGAGACAACGCCCTGCGGCTGGTGGTGGTGGTTTACGGAGAGAAGTTGCGGCAGCGGGTGACGGAGGTGCGATCTCTGGTGAATGACCACCGCGCTCGTGGGGCGGGCAGGCGAGAACTGGCTAAAGCCCAGGATGCGATCGCCACCGACAGCGAAATCCGCGCGGCCCAAGGGGATGACCTTTTCGCCCTCTATGCCGATGCCAACCAGGCCCGTCAGGCGATCGACGCGGCAGAAAGTGACGCCCGTCGCGCCATCCGCAACTACGGCAGTGGGTCTTCCAGTGGGTCGAGCTATCGCGCCAGCAGTTCCAGCAGCAGCTTTGGCTCTGCCAGTTCCAGCAGGTCCTCCAATTCCTCCAGTTCCGGAGGCTCCTCCCGTCGCTCCTCCAATTCCCAGGGCTCCTCTCGCCGCTCCTCCAGTTCCCACGGCAGCAGCCGTCGCCGCTAGGGAGGGGGAATCCATCCTGAGACAGAAGCCAACTTTTGCTTAGAATAGGAGACTATAAGTTTAAGCTTTGTAAACGATTAGGATTTTTGCTCATGGCCCATATCGAATTTGCCCGGGGAGTGGTCGAAGAAGTGATCCCCGACGTTCGCATGACCCGTTCCAAGGACGGCACCAACGGCACCGCCACCTTTTACTTTGAATTTCCCAAGGCCCTGGATCCCGCCACAGGGGTAGAAGTGACCGGCATGTACATGGTGGATGAAGAGGGCGAACTGGTCACCCGCGATGTCAACGGCAAATTCGTGAACGGTGAACCCGCTGGCATTGAAGCCACCTTCATCATCAAAAGTGTGCAGGAATGGGAGCGCTTTATGCGGTTCATGAACCGCTACGCCGAAGAGAACGGTCTCGGCTTCACCAAAAGCTAGGGCACTCACCATCACGCCACCCGATCTTGGCGGCCATGGATGACGGTCCTTAGCGGTGAATGGCCCAAACTTAGCTCCTGGTCTTCGACCGGGGGCTTTTTATCGCTGACGATCTTCCCTAGCCTCAGTTCGGGTTAAGCGGCATTCCCGTTTCTGTAGTAGAGGCGCACTAGCGCAGACCCATAGCCCCTACGGATTCTCTGGGGTGGAGCTTCACGGCATCTCCTCCATCGACTTATCCCGCACTGAGGTTTTTTAGTCATTACCGCCGCAGGAAGGGGACAGGGTACCGTGTGGGGTGATGATTTGAGGTCCTTGCCATGGCGACTCAACCTCACCCCGACCCAGCTGCCCGAGCGGTGACCTGCGCGACACTCACCGTTAGCGACACCCGCACCTCCGACACCGATCGCAGTGGTCAACTGATTCAAACCGCTCTGAAAACGGCGGGGCATCGGGTAGCCGCCTACGAGATTTTGCCGGATGAGCCCGCCACCATTCGCGCCACGGTGCTGGACTGGTGTGCCAATCCCGGTGTGGAAGCTATTGTGCTGAACGGCGGCACCGGCATCGCCCCCCGCGACACCACCTACGATGCCATCGCCGCCCTGCTCGACAAAACCCTGCCGGGGTTTGGGGAGTTATTCCGCTACCTCAGCTACGGCGAGGTGGGATCGCGGGCTATGGCCTCGCGGGCGATCGCGGGCATTCACCAAAACACCCTGATTTTTTCTCTGCCGGGATCTAGCAATGCCGTACGCTTGGGCATGGAAGCCCTCATACTGCCAGAACTGGGTCATCTGGTCCGCCAGATGCAGGGGCATTAGCGGGCCTCAAGGGCGGAGTCATCACTGAACAGGGGTGGACAAGACAGATGCTAACGGTGGCGGTGTGGAACTTAAAGGGGGGCACCTCCAAAAGCTGCACAGTGCAAAACTTGGGGGCAGAACTGGCCCACCGGGGACAGCGCACGGTGCTGGTGGATCTCGATGGTCAAGGCACCCTCACCTACGCCCTGGGCATGGAGGGGGCCGCCCCCACGGTGCTGGACTGGATTGAGGGCAAAGCCTATCCCCTCACCACCGACACTGACGATCTGTACCTGGTGCCGGGGGATGTGGGCATGTTCCAGGTGACGGAGGAAGCAGACCTGATGGGGCCATCCCTGGGGCGTCTAAAGGGCTTTGATATTTGCCTGTTGGACTGCCCCCCCAGTTTGGGGTTTGCGGCGGTGCAGGCGGTGTTGAGTGCCGATCGCGTCCTCGTCCCCACCCTATGTGAACCCGCCGCCCTCAAAGGGGTCAGCGATGCGGTGCAGTTCATCCAAGAAGAACGACCGGGCATCCCCATCGAGGTGGTGCGCACCCGCTATCGATCGCGCCTTGTCCTCAGCCGCGACATGGACAGCCAACTGGCGGTGCAGGCGGTGGCGGCAGGGTATCGGCTACTGGACACCACCATTCCCGAAAATATTGCCATTGCCGAGGCGATCGCCCATCAGGTGCCCGTCGGTAACCATGCCCCCGACAGCACCGGAGCGATCGCCTATGGCCACCTGGCCCAAGAACTGCTGTCCCTATGGTCCCTACCCTCAGCCCCCTAGGGTTGGGTGGGAAAATTCCCCCCGTAGACAGGGGCACTAGCCTAACCCTAGGGGGAGAACAAACCAGCACCTTCTGGAGAGAATAAATTTATGTCAGATCCGAAGGTTTTTAGGGAATTTTCGGCCAATTCAGCCCATTTCCCCTAAGGTTTTCCCATTATCCCGTTAGGAGCATTGCCGTCCCATGAGTTTTCTCGTTAGCTTCATCATCAGCATTGTGGTGATTGCTGTTAGCCTGCTAATCATCTCCAAATTGCCCCTGGGGGTGGAGGTCGATAGCCCCGGCAAGGCCCTAGCGGGCGGTGCCGCCATTGGTTTGATCAATGGTTTCATTGGTTTGATTCCAGGGGCCGTCAGCGGCTTCTTCGCCATTCTCACCCTGGGGTTATTGCCTCTGCTGAGTGGGGTGATTGTGTTTGGCCTTGCCGCTTGGCTGGTGGAAGGGTTCCGCCTCAAGTGGGGCATCTGGAGCGCCATTCTGGGGGCGATCGCCCTGGCCATCGTCAATTCCATCCTGCGGGCCATTTTGGGGGCCGTCGGTTTGTAGGGTCGGTCACGGTCAACCCCACCCATCGAACGCTGACAGACCATGAGTGGTTTGTCAGCGTTTCACTTAACCCACAACTTTAGGCTGGGCAGACCACCCGCCTGGGCAGAAGCCACTATAATTTGCACTCAATCTGTGCAGGGGTGTGGCGGTGACTCAACTGAATCTTTTGGAACTGACGGTGGGGCCAATTCCCTGGCTGGTGTGGGGCTTGGGGCTCTTGGGCCTGAGTTTGTTGATTCCCGAACCCACCATCGTTTCCCTGGGATGTGCCGGGTTAGTGACGGCCCTAGTGGCCTTAACCATCACATCGCTGCCCAAACAACTGCTGGTGTGGGGCATTCTATCGGGGGCTTTTATTCTAATTTTTCGGGGGCTAGTGCCCCGTCAGGCCCGCAGCTTAGCCCCTGCCCGCCACGCCCGCGTACGGGAGACCATCCCCCCTGGGGGCGTAGGGCGGGTATTTTACGAGGGGGGCATCTGGCAAGCCCGCTGCCAAATCAGCGATGTGGCGATCGCCCCAGAAGAAACCGTGACCGTAGTCAGCCGCCAAGGCAACACCTTAATTGTCACCCCTTGGCCAAATCCTGAATCCAAAGGGGAATAAAGCGATTAGACTTGACGGTGAATTGACACACTGGGAGAGGTAAACCCCGATGGGTTCTTCTATTTTTGCGGTGCTAGCTCTGCTGATTACGGGTTACTCCGTCGGGTCGGTACGCATCATTCACCAAGGCAGCGAGGCCCTGGTGGAGCGCTTGGGGCGCTATCACCGCAAGCTGCGCCCAGGTTTGAACTTCATCGTGCCCTTTATGGACGCGATTGTGCTGGAGGAAAGTATGCGGGAGCGGTTGCTGGATGTGGAACCCCAGCCCGCCATCAGCCGCGACAATGTGGCCCTGGAAGTGGACGCGATCGTCTACTGGAAGGTGCTGGATCTAGAGCGCACCTACTATTCCATTGAGGATGTGGAAGCGGCCATCCGTGAACTGGTGGTCACCACCCTGCGCTCCAGCATCGGCAAAATGCCCTTCGAGGAAACCTTTTCCTCGCGGGATGATCTCAACAAGGTGCTGCTAGATCAACTGGATGAAGCCACAGAGCCCTGGGGCGTTAAGGTGACGCGGGTGGAAGTGCAGAGCATTAAACCGCCGGATGCTGTCTTAGAATCCATGCAGCAGCAGCAGGCGGCGGAAATTAAGCGGCGGGCCACGGTGCTAGAGGCCCAGGGGGATCAAGAGGCCACGGTGAAGCGGGCGCAAGGGACCGTGGACTCCATTGAGCTATTGTCCAATGTGCTCAAGGGACGCAAGGACGCGCGGGAGATCCTCAATTTCCTCATTGCCCAACGCTATGTGGAAGCGAACCAAAAACTGGGGGAAAGCAACAACTCTAAGGTGGTCTTTATGGATCCCAAGGCTCTGACGGAGGGCATTGTGGACCTTATGGAAGGGGCAGCCGAACCACCCCATTCCCACCACCGTCAGGGTTGATAGGAAGCCTCGGCCATCTGCGGGGCTTAAATGTGGCGGTTTTTAACCGGGATGAAGGGCAGCCCACCAACCTATAGGATGATGGGGCCGACCCCTGTGCAGAGATAACCATGACGGCGCTTCTGTTTTTTACGGATCTGGATGGCACCCTCCTCAACGGCGAAGATTACGGCTACGAAGCCGCCTTACCCGTGCTCGAAACCCTCAAGGCCCGCCAGATTCCCGTCATTCCTGTCACCAGCAAGACCCGCGCTGAGGTGGAAACCCTAATCCACGAC
>JAQCHG010000041.1 GCA_027619675.1 Cyanobacteriota bacterium | reverse complement strand
ACAAAACCTTAGGATCCCTGAACCAGCTTTAGCGTTCGGTTAATTGGGTCAGCAATTGATTCGATCGGGTCACAAAAGACTTCATGCCCTCCGCATCAAACCCTTTCTGAGCCATCAACGCCAGGTCATAAACATGCTGGCAAATCAAATTGGCCAACTCGCCCGCTGGGGACGTGCCGCCCCCCGCCTGCACAATGGTGCCCTGGCTTAAATTGGCTAAGTTTTGAATCATGGGATGGGCCGTATTCACCAGCAGCACATGCTCTTCAGGGAATTCCATGTTCTGCTGCTGCATCATGGCCATCATTTCCTGCATCCGTCGGGTGGCCTCCGGCAGCAGAACCATGGCGGGGGGCGTATCGGGGCTGTCGGTTTTCAACGCCTCGGTGCGGATGTTGAGTTTGGGCTTATTGAGTGCCTTTTCAAACAGCGCCTTAATTTGATCACTGCGGGTTTGATTGGTGCTGGGATCAACGATCTCGCTTGGTTTTTCCTTGTCTAGCAGGGTGTCGTCTAGATCCGCATCCACCCGAGAGAATTTGACATCGGCATATTCCTGCTCCAGGAAAGAAACGAAGTGGGTGTCGATGAAGGTATCGAGGAACAGCACCTCTAACCCTTGGGACTGATGCAGGGCAATGTAGGTGGCTTGGGAAGCTTCATCGGTGGCGTAGAAGACCCGATTTTCGTGGCGATCGCGATTGCGCTCCAGATATTCCTTCAACGTGGTGTAGGCATACCCATTAGCATCGGTGGCCTGCTTGGCATCCGCCTCAACTTCTGACCAGGCGTCTTCCCCCTCCCCCTGCACTTCCACTTTGGGGGATTCATCCGCCGCCAGTTTGGCCGTGGTGCGGAAGATGACAAAATCCTTGACCTGGTCTTTGAATTTGTCGTCGTTGAGGGAACCGAACTTGATGAAGGTGCCCAAATCCTGCCAGGAAGCAATGTACTTAGCCCGGTCTTCCCGATAGAGGCCCTTGAGGCTATCCCCCACCTTGCGGGCGATGTAGTCGGCGATTTTGCGAACGGTGCGATCGTTCTGTAAAAAACTGCGGGAAACGTTGAGGGGAATATCCGTGCTGTCAATCACCCCCCGCAAGGGCATTAAAAAGCGAGGAATCACTTCCTCACAGTTATCGCTGACAAACACCTGATTACAAAACAGCTTGATATTGCTCTTCGTGACATCAATATCTGGCTTGATTTTGGGGAAATACAGAATCCCATTTACCACAAAGGGATAGTCCGTATTCAAATGCACCCACAGCAGCGGCTCCTCTTGGAAGGGATAGAGGTAGCGGTAGAACTCTAGATAGTCCTCATCCTTCAGGCTGCTGGGGGACTGCTTCCAGGGGGCTTCATGCTTGTTGATCACTTCCCCATCCAGCTCAACGGGGACGGGCATGAAGTCGCAGTAGGTTTTAATTAGTTGGCGAACCCGAGCTGGTTCTAAATATTCCTGTTCGTCATCTAGCAGGTGCAGCGTAACGGTGGTACCCACCTCAGTGCGTTCGGAGGGGGATAGCTCAAATTCCGTGGTGCCATCACAACTCCAGTGCACGGCTGTTGCCCCCTCTTGATAGGAGAGGGTGTCAATTTCTACCTGGCTCGACACCATAAAGGAGGAATAAAAGCCCAGACCAAAGTGGCCAATGATGCTAGCGTCGCCGCTGTCTTTGAATTTTGTGATGAATTCTTCGGCGCTGGAAAAGGCAACCTGGTTGATGTATTTCTTGACCTCATCGGCGGTCATGCCTAACCCAGTGTCAGAGACACTGAGGGTTTTGGCCTCTTTGTCGATCGCCAATTTGATGGTGGGATTGCTGACATCCCCAGCGTACTCGCCCGAGCGGGTGAGGAGAGAAAGCTTCTGAATGGCATCGACCGCATTCGACACCAATTCCCGCAGAAAAATTTCGTGCTCAGAGTAGAGCCACTTTTTGATGATCGGGAAAATATTCTCAGTATGGATACTGATGTTGCCCTTTTCCAAAATCGTCGCCATAGTTAGCCCCGTGCGTAAACAGTGCGCATGTCGCTCCTATGCTTAACGATCAGGCGGGTTTTCCACAATGGAAAAATCTGGGCCTAGAGGTGCGGGTTACCCCACCCAGGGGGATCAGGAGTCGTAGGCCCCGGCACAAATGTCCACCAGATGGGGATAAATTGCCGACTCTGGATCCGCCGCTCTCAGAGCGGTTTGGTAGGTTTGGGTCTCTAGGGCTTCATCCTGACTATCTAGAAAGGTGGCGTCTTCTAGGGCATAGCTGATGGTTTCACAGTTGGCGATGTAGCCAAAAACCCCAGCGGCGGTACCGTTAGCGCTGACGGGACTCCGCCGGGACAATAGGGTAAAGCGGACGGTGTCGCCAATGCGCTCTAGATCGGGGTCCAGCCACCAGTTCTGGGTCACTTCCGTCCCGCCATTGGTTTCAAAGCTATCGGCGTAGAGGTAGATCCAGTCGCTGTAATCGGCTGGATCTTGGGCAAGGTGAAGGGTGGGCTGGGGCGGCAATCCGCTGCCGCCGTTAGCGGTGAGGGTGAGGGCAAGGGCGGTGGCAGTGGCAAACATGGCGATCGCTCCAACAATGCAATGGGTCTATCTCTGGACCGTGGGGAGATGCAGGCGACTGGGGGCGGGCGGCTAACACAGGCTAAAACAACCGTTTCTTCCCCTAAAACTGAGACTTTCCCAGGGGGGGCCAATCCTTCACTGACTGCCCCTAGGGGTTTACACACCGCAGGCCCTGGCGTCCGTTCAGATCCGTTCAGATCAGTTTGCAAGGTCTCCCTCGCTACTTCCATAGTGGCGGGCGGCGGGTGCCCAAGGCTTGAGAAACAGACACTGTCGCGATCGGCACAGTCCCGTTCTCCCCCTGCGATCGCCTAAAATGGCGAGCGTGATAGCCCTGGGAAAGTCCACCATGACCTTACCCCGTGTCCTGCCCGCCCGCCCGCTGGTCCACGCCCTGACTTGGGTCGGCTGCCTACTGGTGTTACCCCTGGTATCCGGTCCCGCGATCGCCCGCGAGGCCACCGTTGTGTCCAGCCTGTCCCCGGTTCTGGGGCCTGATGGGGGCGACGGGTGGGGGGTATCCCTAGCCCAGGCCACCCAAACCCCGGTGCTGACCTTTCAAACCCCCACCTTTCGGGTAGCGGTGACCCAGAGCGGGTCGATTTATCGCATGGATGTGTCCAACCGGGCGAACCAAGGGGTGTTCCAGCGTCAGGCGATCGCCACCTTTAGCCAAGACGAAGATTTCAGTCGGTTCTCCAGTGCGGGCACCTACAACGGGGTCCCTGCCACCTACCAGGCGTTGGTAGACAGTAATGATCAGCTCACCCTACAGATTTTCAACCGCGATGGGGTACTGATTGCTCAAGAGTTTGGCGTTGGCGAAGCCACCGTCAACCTCCCTTCCCATCAACGGCCTAACCCAATTCAGCGCACGGTGTTGGCCTTTGAAACCGTCACCTATGCCACCCGTGTCTTTCAGCGGGCGGGCAGCGATCGCTACTTTATGAACATCTACAACCGAATCACGGGCACCACTGACCAGAACGGTGTGACGGCCACCGTGGTGCCGGGATCCGCCAGTGGTCCTGGGCAGATCAGCTACGTCAGCCAGGGCACCTTCGGAGGGATTCCGGCCCAGTACTTCATCCGCCTCAACGCCAACCAGCAGGGCCTACTGGAGATTATTGCGAACGATGGCCAAGTGCTGTTGACCGAGGTGGCAGTCACCAACGTTACCGCCAACCTGCTGGCGGAGGATGTCCCCCCAGGGGCCACCCAAGCAGATCTGAACCAGCCCTACATTGCTGCCGTTTTTGGTGGCAACGAAACCTTAGCCCAGATCCAAACACTCTATCCCACCGCATTCCAAGAAGACACCGCCCTAGGGCCGTTCATCCACGTGGGGGCCTTTGCCAACCGAGATCTCGCCACGGCCAGGGTGATTGAGCTCAGCAACCGGGGCTTCAATGCTCGGGTGGTTTACCGCAGGGTGCAGTATCGCTAAGGGTCCGTCCGGGCAAGGCTGAGGGCCTCAAGCCCTGCAAGCTTGAATTCCAACCACGCCCAAGCGGTTAGCCACCCGTCAATAAAGATGGTTGACGGCACCTCAAGGCGGCCCTATCTCGGTCAACATCATCCCTTCAATCCACCCCAGGCAACCGCTATGATGGGGGTTTGGGAAGCGTTTCTAGCCTCTGCCTAGAAGCGTTATTTCCCCTGTCCTAATCCACCTGGTGAATCCATTCCATGACTGCCCAACCCACCATTGCCGTTACCCACCTAGGCTGCGAAAAAAATCGTGTTGATACCGAGCACATGCTGGGGCTGCTGGTGCAGGCGGGCTACGGGGTGGATGCCAATGAAGAGTTGGCAGATTACGTCATCGTCAACACCTGTAGCTTCATCGAGTCGGCGCGGGAAGAGTCGGTGCGCACCCTGGTGGAATTGGCGGAAGCCAAGAAAAAGGTGGTGATTACAGGCTGCTTGGCCCAACATTTTCGCGACGAACTGCTGGAGGAAATTCCCGAGGCGGTGGCCCTGGTGGGCACGGGCGACTATCACAAAATTGTGGAGGTGATTCAGCGGGCGGAGGCGGGGGAACGGGTGAAGGCGGTCAGCGATGAGCCCACCTACATTGCCGATGAGACGGTGCCCCGCTATCGCACCACCAGTGAGGGCACGGCCTATCTGCGGGTGGCGGAGGGCTGCAACTACCGCTGCGCCTTTTGCATCATTCCCCACCTGCGGGGGGATCAGCGATCGCGCCCCATTGAGTCCATCGTGGCGGAAGCCCACCAGTTGGCTGCCGAAGGGGTAGAGGAACTGGTGCTGATCTCCCAAATCACCACCAACTACGGGGCCGACCTCTACGGCAAGCCCCAACTGGCAGCACTGCTGCGGGCCTTAGGGGAGGTGGACATCCCCTGGATTCGGATGCACTACGCCTACCCCACGGGCCTCACCCCGGAGGTGATCCAAGCGATGCAGGACGTGCCTAATGTGCTGCCCTATCTAGACCTGCCCCTGCAACATTCCCATCCCGAGGTGCTGCGGGCCATGAACCGTCCCTGGCAGGGGCGGGTAAACGACGATATCCTCTATCGCATCAAAGCGGCCCTGCCGGAGGCGGTGCTGCGCACCACCTTTATCGTGGGCTTCCCCGGCGAAACCGACGCCCACTTTGAGCATTTGCTGAAGTTTGTTGAACGCCATGAGTTTGATCACGTCGGCGTTTTCACCTTTTCCCCCGAGGAGGGCACCCCAGCCGCCACCCTGCCCAACCCGATTCCCCAGGCGGTGATGGCAGACCGCCGGGAGCGGCTGATGCTGGCCCAGCAACCCATCTCGCTGCGTCGCAATCAAGCCCAGGTGGGCACCACCACGGATGTGCTGATTGAGCAGGTGAACCCCGCCACGGGACAACTGATTGGGCGATCGCCCCGGTTTGCCCCCGATGTAGACGGGGTGGTGTATGTGACTGGAAACGCGGCCTTGGGGCAGATGGCCCAGGTCCGCATTGAGGCTGCCGACGTGTACGACCTCTACGGCACAGTGGTGAGCCCATCGGCCCCTCAATAAGCTGTGTATGAATGGGCACAGTCCCCCCATAGCCCTCGCTTAAAATAAAGGCAAGCCTTAGGTTTTGGGAGGTGATGACCGATGTTGGTTGTGATGATGAACAATCAGCTCCTAGCCCCAGATGCCGTCTGCCAGGGGTGTCTTATGGCTGACCAAGCGGGTCAACCCCGATGGCGACAGGGCCAACTCCGCTGTGGTCGCCTCTTGGCCCAGGCGGAGTCCGGGCAACCGACCCAGTATGAGTGCCAAATGGGGTTCCGCATCGCCCATATTGAGTAACCCCTGGTCCCTAGGCAACAGAAAACTGGGCGATCGCCCGTCTACGGCTCCGCTACCATAATGGAGACACCCAACCAGTAGCAGACAGCATCCCAGCGGGATGGGAGCGTTAGGCTCTAGGGCAGCAATTTTTCCCCTTGGCTGCAACGTTCCGGGGGACTGTCGAGTGAGTCAATGTATTTTCAGATTTTTCTTGGAGGCTTGGTTTTAGGATGACTTGGCGCGGTACTGCCACCCCTCAAGATCGCTTGTTTGGCTCTTTGCCCTATCTCCTGCCCCTGATGGAGGTATGCCTGCTGGCCCTGTCCTATGCAGTGCGCTACGGCATTGGCCTATTTGCCCAATTCCCCGTTTTTCAGTTAATTTTAGTGCCCTTATCTCCCCTGATCCGCATCTACACGGGGTTTCCGTTTGCGGGTCTAATTGTGTTCATCCTGCTGTTGACCCTGGTGGTGCGCAACAGCAACATCAGCCATTTCATTCGCTTCAACACCATGCAGGCCATCCTGCTGGATATCGTGCTGATTGTGGGGCAACTGATCCTCAGCATGGTGCTGGAACCCGTCCTGAAGGGAGGGTTGTTGATGGATACCCTGCTGAATGTGGTGGTCCTGGGTATTTTGGCGGCAGTTACCTACTGCGTGGCCCAAACGGTGATGGGGCGCTACGCCGAGATTCCCACCCTGTCTGAGGCTGTCCACATGCAGGTGCGCTAGCCCTGGATCAGCACCGGGAACTTTCCCGACGGGAGAACCTTCTAAGGGCTCAGTACTTTCCCGGATGTGGGGACCGTCGTCCTTCCCGTTACCAGAGGCTTACCCAGCCCAGGCTTTAGCTCCGACTCTGGGGCCTACAGCCTGACCTTAACGGGCCTCTGGAATGCATTGATAACCCACCCGAGACTGTCTCTCCTGGACTTAGGTAAAAGCATCCCATTGCTTGGGATGCTTTTTTCTTGGCGGATTGCGGTTGGAACGCCTCACCCCTGGCTGAGGGATGTGGGAATCTGGGGTAACACCCGAGCCTGCACAGTATTTTCTAGGGACCCAATCCCTTCAATTTCGATGCGGATGCGATCGCCAATTTGCAACGGCCCCACCCCTTCCGGGGTGCCCGTCAGCACCACATCCCCCGGCAACAGGGTCATGATTTGGCTGATGTAGGCCACCAAGGCGGCGGGGGAATAGACCATGGTGCTAATGCTGGCGGACTGAACGGGATCCGGCAGGTCATTCAAAAAGCTCTGGATCCGGGCCTCGGGGTTGAGTTCCCGCACAATCCAGGGGCCGAGGGGGCAAAAGGAATCAAAGCCCTTGGCCCGCGTCCACTGGTTATCCCGGCGCTGCAAATCCCGCGCGGTGACATCATTGGCGATGGTGTAGCCCCAGATTTTTTCGCGGGCTTCCGCCTCTGTGCAGTCCACACAGCGATCGCCCATCACCAGGGCCAACTCCCCTTCGTAGTCCACCCGCTGGGATTGGGGCGGGTGGAAAATCACCCCCTGGTCAGCAATGACCGCCGTCGAAGGTTTCATGAACAGCAGCGGTTCTGGGGGTACATCACTCCCCATTTCCGCTGCGTGCTTGGCATAGTTTTTGCCAATGGCGATGACCTTAGAGGGGGCACAGGGGGCCAGAAGTTGATAGCTATCGGCAGCCAGTTCATCGGCGGTGGGCTGCCCTTGCAGCCACGGGGGGGCATCCAACACCTGGACGCTGCGATCTGGCTGGAGAAGACCGTAATGTAGCTGCCCCGAGTGGGATTGAACTCGAACGTACCGCTGCGCCATATAACCCCTTGAATCCTGCTATGATTGTAAATCCTTGCCTTTCGCTAGAACCGTGCTGACTGGCACTGGATGCGCCCAGCAGTACGGTTTTTGTGTGCCCAAACCGAGGCAAAAGGCCACTCGTCCATAAGGATCCTGCCACCATGAGCATGACTAAGTTCACCTACGAAACCATGTATATTTTGCGTCCAGACCTCGGAGATGAGGCCGTGGATGAAGCGATCGGACAGTTTCAGGCGATCGTTCAAGAACAGGGCGCTGAAATCCTTGAAACCCAACATCGAGGGAAGCGTCGCTTGGCCTATGAAATTGACAACCATCGCGAAGGGATCTACATCCAGATGGATTATGTCGGTCCTGGTGGCGTCATTGCGGTGCTAGAGCGGGCCATGCGCATCAGTGAAAGCGTGCTGCGCTACCTGACGGTGAAGCAAGAAGTGGTCGAAGGCGATGACGAGAAGGAAGCGTCGGCAGCGACGGCGTCGGGCTCCGCTGCGCCCCCGGTTGGTGCCGCCTAAGGTCTCCTAGGGTCTCCTTGGGTGTCAGCCCTGCTTCGCCATAGCCGCCTCGTAACCAAGGAGCAGGTTGTGATTATCCAAAGCTCATAGCTAATTGAATCGCAGGGTGGCATGGCGCTGCCCTGCGATTCAATTAGTTAAGGGTTGATCAGAGCAATGGGATCCCCCACCTGCACAACCTGACCAGGTTCTGGGGTTGGAATCCGCGTATTGACGGCTAGACGGTAGAAATGATTGAAGGGCGATCGCGCCACACCGGGCGTCAAGGTGCGCGATCGCTGTTCAATGAAGCGAGCTTGAAACTGGGCGGTGGCCTCACCAGAACGGCTGTCACGGGTGGGTACCACACAGCGTTGACAGGGGTTGATGCCATGAACGGTAACGTCGCCGATGGTGAAGGCCACGGGTTTGCCATCTTCCCGAAAACACTGATCCTCCCAAAAGGCGGGGACACCAC
>JAQCHG010000040.1 GCA_027619675.1 Cyanobacteriota bacterium | reverse complement strand
CATTGTCCTTATTATTGCTCCCCCCGCTGATCGCCGTGACAGACGCCAAACCCTCCGGCAAAGCCTACAAAGACACCGTGCTGCTGCCCCAGACCCGCTTCGAGATGCGGGCCAACGCCTCCAAGCGAGAGCCAGAAATTCAGCAGTTCTGGGCCGATCAGCGCATTTACGAGACCCTGGCCGAACAAAACCCCGGTGAGCCCTTCATCCTCCACGACGGGCCACCCTACGCCAACGGCAACCTCCACATCGGCCACGCCCTCAACAAAATCCTCAAAGACACCATCAATAAATATCAGATCCTCCAGGGGCGCAAAGTGCGCTACATCCCCGGCTGGGACTGCCATGGCCTGCCCATCGAGCTAAAAGTGCTCCAGGCCATGGATAGTGAAGCCCGCGCCAACCTCACCCCGATCAAACTGCGGAAAAAGGCCAAAGCCTTCGCGATGAAAACCATCGACCAGCAGCGGGCCGGGTTCAAGCGCTACGGCGTGTGGGGCGACTGGGACACCCCCTACATGACCCTGCAACCCGAGTACGAAGCCGCCCAAATCGGCGTCTTTGGCCAGATGTACCTAAAGGGCTACATCTACCGGGGTCTCAAATCTGTCCACTGGAGCCCCAGTTCCCAAACCGCCCTAGCCGAAGCCGAACTGGAATATCCCGAAGGCCACACCTCCCCCAGCATCTACGCCGCCTTCCCCATGGTGGCGGCCTCCGAGGCGGCCCAGGCCACCCTCGCCCCCTACCTGGACAACCTGGGCGTCGCCATCTGGACCACCACCCCCTGGACCATCCCCGCCAACCTGGCGGTAGCCGTCAACGGCGACCTCACCTACGCCGTGGTGGAAGTGGCCAGCGGGGAGCCCTTCCCCTACCTGCTGATCGCCAAGGATTTGCGCGATCGCCTCAGCCAGGTCTTCGGCACCGACCTCACCACCAAAGCCGAACTCAAAGGGGCTGATCTAGAGGGCTGCACCTATCGCCATCCCCTGCAAGATCAACTCCCCACCGACAAGCGCGGCGACACCAGCCCCGTGATTGTGGGCGGCGACTACATCACCACCGAATCCGGCACCGGACTGGTCCACACCGCCCCCGGCCACGGTCAAGAAGACTTCCAGGTGGGGCAGCGCTACGGCCTCGGGGTGCTGTGCCCCGTGGACGAAAAAGGCACCATGACCGCAGAAGCCGGACCCTTCGCGGGCCTCAACGTGCTGAAGGACGCCAACCCTGCCGTCATCAAGGCCCTGGCCGAATCGGGTGCCCTGCTGAAGGAAGAACCCTACCAGCACAAATACCCCTACGACTGGCGCACCAAAAAGCCCACCATCTTCCGGGCTACCGAGCAGTGGTTCGCCTCCGTGGCGGGCTTCCGGGATGAGGCGCTCCAGGCCATTCGCGACGTGGAGTGGATCCCCGCCCAAGGGGAAAACCGCATCACGCCCATGGTGGGCGATCGCGCCGATTGGTGCATTTCCCGCCAGCGCACCTGGGGCGTGCCCATCCCCGTCTTCTACGACGCCGAAACCGGCGAACCCCTGATCAATAAAGACACCCTCGACCACATCCAAGCCCTGTTTGCCGAAAAAGGATCCGACGCCTGGTGGGAACTGCCGGAAGCCGACCTGCTGCCGCCCGCCTACCGCGACAATGGCCGCACCTACCACAAAGGCACCGACACCATGGACGTGTGGTTTGACTCCGGCTCCTCCTGGGCGGCGGTGGCCCAGCAGCGCAGCGGCCTGCAATACCCCGTGGACATGTATTTAGAAGGATCTGACCAGCACCGGGGCTGGTTCCAGTCCAGCCTGCTCACCAGCGTGGCGGTGAACGGCCACGCCCCCTACAAAAAAGTGCTGACCCACGGCTTCGCCCTGGATGAGCAGGGGCGCAAGATGAGCAAGTCCCTGGGCAACGTGGTAGATCCCCAAATCGTCATCGATGGCGGCAAAAACCAAAAGCAGGATCCCCCCTACGGTGCGGACGTGCTGCGGCTGTGGGTGTCGTCGGTGGACTACACCTCCGATGTGCCCCTGGGCAGCAACATCCTCAAGCAAATGGCGGACGTGTATCGCAAGATCCGCAACACCGCCCGCTTCCTGTTGGGGAACCTGCACGACTTTGACCCCGCCCAGGATGCGGTGCCCTACGGCGACCTGCCGGAACTGGACCGCTACATGCTGCACCGCATCACCGAGGTCTTTGCCGAGGTCAAGGACGCCTTCGACAGCTACCAGTTCTTCCGCTTCTTCCAGACGGTGCAGAATTTCTGCGTGGTGGACCTGTCCAACTTCTATCTGGATATCGCCAAGGATCGCCTCTACATCAGCGCCGCCGATTCCCCCCGTCGCCGCAGTTGCCAAACGGTGCTGGCGATCGCCATCGAGAACCTGGCCCGCGCGATCGCCCCGGTGCTCTGCCACATGGCGGAAGACATCTGGCAAAACCTCCCCTACCCCACGGGTAGCCAGTCCGTATTTCAGGCGGGCTGGGTGAAGCTGGATGCCCATTGGGAAGATGCAACCCTGGCGGAACGGTGGCAGCAACTCCGCGCCCTGCGCCAGGACGTGAACCGGGTGCTGGAAAAGGCGCGGGCGGAAAAAGCGATCGGGGCTTCCCTAGAAGCCAAGGTGCTGCTGTATGTGCCCGATGGGGATTTGCGGGATCTGCTCATCACCCTGAACCCCGGCGATGGTGCGTCCGGCGATCTCAACTGCGTCGATGAACTGCGTTACCTGTTCCTGGTGTCCCAGGTGGAGGTGCTGGACAGCGCCGATCCCCTCCAGGGGCTCACCTACCGCAGCGAGTCCGACGCCTGGGGCATTGGCGTCACCGATGCGGCGGGTGAGAAGTGCGATCGCTGCTGGAACTACTCCACCCACATCGGCGAGTCGGCAGAACACCCGACGATTTGCGATCGCTGTGTCGGGGCTTTGGCGGGCACGTTCTAATTCCAAGTCTGGTGCCTTGCCCACTAGTCCAGCGTGGCGTAAGTTTGCCAACCGTTTCCTTGGGTGGGGGAGCTGGGGAGCATGGGAGATAGGGAGCCAGAAGGTAGGGTTATTCGCGCCAAGCTCAACTAGGTGCCTAATCAACAGCCCCGCCCCAGAGCCGTAACAATATCAGGACCCACGCAGTCGCACCGACGAACAAGGGGCTTCAGCCCCTTGCCCTCAGGGAACGCCGAGGATCCGGGAGCGCGTTGCGTCAGTCCTCAGTATGATCAAACCGATGATGCTGTGGCGCTCAGGCAGGTAAGGGCATGAAATATTTTGAGAAACCAGGGGCGGATCTGGCGGATCGGGTGCCGCCGGGGCAGCACCTAGCCAAGGGCTTCCCTGTGCTGACCTATGGTGAGACCCCCCAGGTGGCCGCCGCTGACTGGAGCTTGACCATTACCGGGTTAGCCGAGGCCCAAACCCTAAGCTGGCAAGACCTGATGGCCTTGCCCCAGCAGGACTTCACCGCCGATTTCCACTGCGTCACCACCTGGTCCAAGCTAGATGTGACATGGACAGGCGTGGCGATCGCTGACCTGATGGCCCAGATCACCCTGCACCCAGGGGCCACCCATGTGCTGATGCACTGCTACGGCGGCTACACCACCAACCTGGCCCTGGCGGATTTTGTCCGCCCCGACAACTTTCTGGCCCACACCCTCTATGGCGAGCCCTTGCCCCCCGACCATGGCGGCCCGGTGCGGGTGGTGGTGCCCCACCTCTACGCCTGGAAAAGCGCTAAGTGGATCCAAACCCTAGAGTTCCTGGCGGAGGAAGCCCTGGGGTTCTGGGAGCGCAATGGCTACCATCGCCGGGGGGAGCCCTGGGCAGAAGAGCGGTATAGCGATCTCGGATTTTAGCGCTGGCTTACCCATGGGGCGACGGGGGCACGGTCCCCGATTGGGATGCCGATCCCCGTTGCCCGATTCATGCGGTTTGCATCAATGAGCCATAGATTTAGGGGTGACATTTCAGCTTGTACCGTAAGATGGTCATCCTGAAGGCAGCCGAGGACCCTGGAAGATTTACACACAGGTCTTGCGCAGCCATGCCGATGAACAAGGGGCTTAAGCCCCTTGCCCCAACGGAAGACCGAGAAATTCGGGACTATGTTGCGTAGGTCCCAACCAATAGGGCTCTCTAGGTGCCCCTGCCCCTGGCCCTCGCTGAGCCTCGGGCATAGGCCCTATTTTCACCATCATCTCCAATCTCCGAGACGATACGGATAGGAAATCTGAGGGAAGCCTAGCCTTTAGGGAAATTACGGATTTAACCACCCATGGTCTTCGTGCAGCCCGACCATGACCCAATTTTTGGTTCCTTGCCGTGGGCCGCCAAGCAATGGCTAGAGAGTTTGCCTTGGGAACAACGGCGCTATGTGCTGTCCCTCTGCCATTTGCTCTCCGCCTCTAACCCTGAAACCCAGGCGGAATTTCTGGATGATTACACCGCTGACGGCCTGGTTTTGCGGGTAATTCAAGACCAGGATACGCGGCAAAAAGTTAGCAGCTATCTGCGCCAATTTCACATTGATACCGAGCTGACCCAAGCCCTACTGCGGAGCTACATTCGTCAGTTCTATATCCATTCCGCCCAAGATGCCCGCCAGCAACCTGATTTGTATTTAGAATCGGCCCTGCGCTTGATGATTAGCACCCAAGAACGCAGTAGCGTCTTTAGCTATGTGTTGGGGTTTGAGCTGATTAAGCTGATTTTCACCATGAGTTGGTCCCAGCAAGAGCGCCTGTATCGTCTGCAAATTAGCCAAGAAGAGTTCATTCGCACCTACATTCGCCCCATTCAACACACCCATCGCATTAACGGCATCATTGTGCCAAAGGATGAGGGGCAATTTTTTGCCCGCCGGGATTATTACGTGCAAAAACCCGATCTCCAGGGCAAGCGCTTGGTGGAATTAGTCATGGCCACCTTCACCGCAGAAGTGGTGGGCAATTTAGGCTTTGGGATTATTCGCACCCCCAACGCCTTTCAGTTTGACTATGACTACATCTATGCATCTGAACCCGGCGAAGCGATTTTTGATTGAAGTTTTGATCTTCGGATTATCCAAGCAGGAACGACTACCGTCTTTTGAATTAACTGCCTATGTGTCGTTTGTTGGGATATCTGGGCGCACCCATTCCCCTGGCGCAGTTGGTGACTGAGCCGCCCCATTCGCTGCTGGTGCAAAGCTACGCTCCCAAGGAACTGGCGGTGGCCCTGATGAATGCAGATGGCTTTGGGCTGGGGTGGTACGACCATCGCAAATCCCAACCCCCCTTCACGTACCGCAGCGTGTTACCCATGTGGAACGATGGCAACCTCGACTCCCTGGGGCGCTACGTTGAGGCGGGGTGTTTTGTGGCCTATGCCCGCAGCGCCACTCCGGGTCAGGGGGTGGATGTGGTTAATTGCCAGCCCTTTCAAACCGGGCCGTGGCTGTTTTGCCACAACGGCTATATCCAGCGGTTTCGCAACACCCTGTATCGGCCCCTGGGGGCGGCCATGGGCGATCGCGCCTATCGCCAAGTGCGGGGCAGCACCGACTCTGAACACATTTGGGGGCTGGTGCTCGATGCCCTCTACCAGCAGCCCCAGCCCAGCTTGAAGGACGCCGTGGCGATCGCCCTCACCCAACTGGCTACCCTGGCCTATGACCACGACACTCCCGTGGCGGCCAATCTGCTGGCGAGTGACGGTAGCCAACTGGTGGCCACCCGCTTTGCCACCCATGGGGCCGCCCCTTCCCTATACTGGTTGCGCCATCCCGACTACTTGGCGGGGGCCAGCGTGGTCGCCTCTGAACCCCTGTTTGACGGCCCCTGGCAGCCCTGCCCCGAGGCGGTATTGTTTACCCTCACCCCCCACCGTGATCCCGAGTTCCACAGCCTCCGCTCCCTCCACCGTGCCCCCTTGGCATCTCCTGAGTCCTGATCAGGCGCGGGCCGAACTCAGGCGAGCCTTCCACGCCTGCCGCCAACGCACCCTGGCCCTAGCGACGGACCTCAGCGAGGCGGAACGCTGCCGTCAAGCCCACCCTGCCTTTAGCCCCATCGGTTGGCACTTGGGCCACATTGCCTTTACCGAAGCCCTGTGGATTTTGGAGCAGTTGCAGGGGCAGGCGATCGTGACGCCTGCCCAGCGACGGTTGTTTGCCGCCGATGGTTTGCCCAAGGCGGAGCGCCAGCATTTGCCCGATCTGGCGGCGTTACTGGCCTTCCTCGCCACCGTGCGCGATCGCACCCTAGCCTACCTAGATCAGGCTCCCGTGCTGGATCAATTGCGGCTGTGGCTGTGGCTGCTGCAACACGAGAGCCAGCATTTAGAAACCGCCACCCTGGTGCTGACCCTGCACCGTTGGCCCCAGCCCCCGGCGGGGTTGCCCACGGTGCCGCTGCCCCCCGAGGCGGCGGTGGGGCGGTGGTTCACCTTTGCGGGGGGGCAGGGCCAGATGGGGTGCGATCGCCCAGACGCTTTGGATAATGAACGGCCAGTGCATACCGTCACCGTTGCCCCCTTTGCCCTGGCGGCCACCCCCGTCACCGTGGGGGAATATCGAGACTTTATGGCGGCGGGGGGCTATGACACTGCCGACTGGTGGACGGCGGCGGGATGGCAGTGGCGGCAAGCGGCAGGGATCACCCAGCCCCGCTATTGGCCGGGGGAGAATCGGGGGGATGGCGAGGGCGATCGCCACCCGGTTTGTGGGGTCAGTTGGTACGAAGCCGACGCCTACGCCCGGTTCCGGGGGCTGCGGCTCCCCACAGAGCCAGAGTGGGAATGGGCTGCTCAGCGCACCCCCCTCACCCTGGGGATTTGGGAATGGACCGCCACCTGGTTCGAGGGTTACCCAGGGTTTCAGCCCTTTCCCTACCGGGGGTATTCCCAAGCCTATTTCGACGGCCAGCACCGGGTACTGCGGGGGGCGAGTGCGGCCACGGGGCTGCCGTGCCAGCGGCCCAGCTTCCGGAATTGGTACCATCCCCATGTGCGAGAACTCTTTGCCGGGATCCGCTGTGCCCGTTCCCTTAGCCCCTAATCAGAATTCATTTAGGGGGTCTTCACCAGGGGTTTAACATCTGGTGGCAGGATATAGCTGGGATCAAGGGGATCGCGTGCTTGAAGCGCTATCGCAACGGGATCCTGTGGGCAGACCCCTGCCCCGATCCCTGTCGTCTTTCAATCCCTTGTATGGTTGTCAATTCTTCCCCGAGCCGCTCTACCGCTGGGTCTGCATCTCCCTTACCCGCCCACCATCGCGATGCACCTAACGAATCGGCCTTGAACCCTCGTCTCATGGTGGAATATCGTCTTGCGCTCCCCGGTGCTGACGCCGAGGTGGAGGGACAAGATGTGATCACGGGGCTGCGGCAAACCCCCAAAGCCTTACCGCCCAAGTATTTCTACGACGATCAGGGATCCCGGTTGTTTGAACACATCACCGCCCTGCCAGAGTATTACCCCACCCGGACCGAACGGGGGATTTTGCTAGCCCAGGGCAGCGCGATCTCCCAGCGGGTGGGGGCCTGTGATTTGGTGGAACTGGGCAGCGGCAGTGCCAGCAAAACCCGCATTCTGCTCGATGCCTATCAGCAGCAGGGCACCCCCTTGCACTACGTCCCTGTGGATGTCAGTGGCGGCATGTTAGAAGACACCGCCCATCAACTGCTGCGGGACTATCCTGCCCTGACGGTGCATGGGGTGGTGGGCACCTACGACGCTGCCTTGGCCCACCTGCCCGCCGCTAAGTTTCCCCGCCGCATGGTGGCCTTCATTGGCAGCACCCTGGGGAACCTGCCCCCCCAACGGTGTACGGCCTTTATGCAGCAGGTGGCCCAGGCCCTAGAGCCGGGGGACTATTTTTTGCTGGGGGTGGATCTGCATAAGGATCGAGCACTGCTGGAGGCGGCCTACAACGATGCCCAGGGGGTGACGGCGGCCTTTAATCTCAACATGCTGGCCCATCTGAACTGGCGGTTTCAGGGCAACTTTGACCTCAGCCAATTTCGCCACGTTGCGTTCTACAACGAAGGCGATCGCCAAATTGAAATGCACATTGAAAGCCTGCGGGATCAAACGGTGACCCTCAAGGACTTAGATCTCACCGTTCCCTTTGGGGCGGGGGAACGGCTACTGAGCGAGATTTCCCGCAAGTTTGATCTAGACCAGTTGGGCCAAGACTTGCAGCGCCATGGGCTCCAGGTGCTTCATACCTTCAGCGATCCCCAAGGTTGGTTTGCCCTGCTGTTGTGCCAGCGCCCATAGGACAACCCAGCCCTAAAACCTAGTAAGGGCGGGGTCCCCACAGGAATCCCGCCCTTACGCTTTTAACCATAGCGAAAAAGTCTTGCCCCTTGCAAAGAAAGGTTGCGTTTGGTTCGCAGAACTTTAGGGAACTTCATGATGCCATGGCGGCCATCATCACACTGCTGACGGACTTTGGACTGCGGGATCCCTATGTGGGGGTGATGAAAGGGGCGATCGCCACCTTGGCCCCCACCGCTACGGTCATTGACCTCACCCATGGGATTGCCCCGCAAGATGTGGCGGCGGCGCGGTTTGCCCTGCTGTCGGCCTACCCCTATTTCCCCTGCGGTACGGTGCATACGGTGGTGGTGGATCCAGGGGTGGGGACGGCGCGGCGGGCGATCGCCCTGGCCACG
>JAQCHG010000039.1 GCA_027619675.1 Cyanobacteriota bacterium | reverse complement strand
CTCGGCGTTAGTGATGGGTCAGCCCGAGGGGGAGTATTTTTCCCCTTGGGCCAGTCTTCTTCGTCTATCCTGAAACATCGACATAAGAGTTCAAGGCCATGCCTACTTACGTAGCTACGGGGAGAGACAGCACAGGTCGCTCCCGTCGGGAACGGGTCACCGCTGCCAACCCTAGCGAAGCCCGTAACTTGGTAAAAGATCGCGGGGTCTTCATTCAGGATCTGAAGGAAGAGCGGGGCTTTAGCCTCGACTTTCAAGAAATTCAGACCAGCATGACCTCCGTGACGGTGAAGGATAAGGCTATCTTTTCCCGACAGTTTGCGGCATTGGTAAACGCAGGGGTGGCCTTGGTCAGGGGGCTGGGGGTATTGGGGGAAGAGTGTCCCAATCCAAAACTAAAGCGAGCTCTAGAAGAAATTAACTCGGATGTCCAGCAGGGCACTAGCCTCTCGGAGTCCATGCGTAAGCATCCGGGTTGTTTTGACAATCTCTACGTTAGTTTGGTGCAGGCGGGTGAAGTCGGCGGGGTGTTAGACGAGGTTTTAAACCGTCTAGCCAAGCTGCTAGAGGATCTCAACCGCTTACAGAATCAAATCAAGTCAGCCATGGCCTACCCGGTGGTGGTTTCGATTTTGGCTACGGTGATTTTTGTGGCGATGACGGTTTTTCTGCTGCCCACGTTTGCAGAAATCTTTGAACAATTTGATGCGGAACTGCCCTTGTTTACTCGCATCATGCTGCAAATTAGCAAGTTTCTCCGGCAACCGTTGAACTGGGTCTTAATGGTGGCTGCTTTTGTGGGGGCAGGGTTTGCCTATCGCCGCTACTATGCAACGCCCGCAGGTAAGCGAACCATGGATCGGTTTTTCCTGAAAATGCCGCTGTTTGGTGATTTGGTCCAGAAAACTGCCACGGCTCGGTTTTGCCGCACTTTTGGAGCCCTTTCCCGCTCTGGGGTTCCCATTCTCACCTCCATGGAAATTGTCCGAGATACTGCTGGTAATCAGGTGATTTCCGACGCCATTGACGATGCCCGCAGTGAAATTCAGACGGGGGGGATGATTAGCCTAGCCCTTCAGCAGCACCGGGTTTTCCCGGTGATGGCGATTCAGATGATCAGCATCGGTGAGGAAACCGGGGAGTTGGATCAGATGCTGATGAAGGTGGCGGACTTCTATGAGGATGAGGTGGAACAGGCGGTAAAGGCCCTCACCAGCATCATGGAACCGCTGATGATCATCGTGTTGGGGGCGATGGTAGGGTCAATCCTGATTTCCATGTATCTACCCATGTTTAAGATCATGGAGATTGTGCAGTAACCCATCGAGTTTAGGATTGATAGACCGCTAGCTTGGGGCTCCATTGTCTGGAAAGCTTCGTCAGTGGGTCTAGGTTTTCCATGGGATGAGTAAAACGCTGCATGCATAAGTCAGGCTGTTACTGCAATTGGATACCTGAGAAGCGTCAGTGGCTTCTCCCTGTAATGGTTTCCATCACAGGGTTTGCGGCGGTCGAGCTATGGGTCGGTTGGATCAGTCACAGCCTTACCCTACGGGCGGATTCTGGCCATATGTTGAGCGATGTGGTTGCCCTGGCGATCGCCCTAGGGGCGGCCCAGATGGCCCAGCGATCGCGGGTCACCCAGTCCCAGTCCCATCGGTTAGAATTGCTGGCGGCCATGGCTAACGGCTTGGGGTTGTTGGCCATGGCGGGCTGGATTGGGCGGGAGGCGTGGCACCATCTCCACGGTGTGCCTGGTGAAATTTTGAGTATGCCCATGCTGATCACCGCCAGTTTGGGGCTGTTGATGAATGGGTTTAACCTCTACTGGCTCCACGATCACGCCCAGGGGGATCTCAATGTGCGGGGGGTAGCGCTGCATGTGCTGGCGGATCTGATGGGGTCTGTTGGGGCGATCGCGGCGGCCCTAGCGGTCACCTATCTGGGTTGGTTGTGGGCAGACACCCTAATTGGGCTCGGGGTAGCGGTGTTGATTGGTGTCAGTGCCCTGCCGCTATTGCACCAGTGCTGGCGGCAGTGGTGGACTCGACCCGCCATATCGGAGACGCTAAGCGCTAAGGGTTGGCACGAACTGGGTCGGACAGATTTATCCCAGTTGTTGTAAATACCGCGATCGTCCTTGCCCCTGACCCTCGATTCCCTGATGGAGTGGGGTGTTGTGAAACTTGGGCCAGGGTCGGAAATGTTGACCGGGTTATCTTTCGGCATCCTCCCTTGAAGTAGCGGTGTTGCAAGACCTGGACCGGGGAGCAGATGATTGTCCTGGTCAGCAGAGCTGTAATCCTAAGAACCTTTAGAGAATCATGGATCGATCCCGGTAGGCTTGGAGCGCAGGGACCGATAAGGTTAGCGAAGGCTTTTTCCCATCGTGCCAAGTTTGGGAGGGGTAAGCGCCATACTCTAGGATTGGAAAGGCTTTGGATCTACTGCGTTTTTGGAACCCCTATGCTGGCTGCGATCGCAACCCTCACCGACCGCTTACAACAGGCCCTAGTCAGTGCCTTTGGCCCTGAGTTGGCGGATGCAGATCCAGTCTTGGTGCCCGCCAGTAAGCCAGAATTTGGGGACTACCAGGCCAATGGAGCCATGGCCTTGGCAAAACGGCTGAAAAACAAGCCTCGGGCGATCGCGGAACAGATCGTTGCCCGCCTAGAGGTGGGTGACCTGTGCGAACCTCCAGAAATTGCCGGACCGGGATTCATCAACCTCCGGTTGCGGCCCGCCTATTTAGAGGCGCAGTTAAAGGTCCTGCAAAGGGACGAGCGGCTGGGGGTGGCCCCGGTCCAGGATCCTCACAAGGCGATCGTGGATTTTTCTAGCCCTAACATTGCAAAGGAAATGCATGTGGGGCACCTACGGTCCACCATCATCGGTGATTCCATTGCGCGGGTGCTGGAGTTTATGGGCCATGATGTGCTGCGGCTCAACCATGTGGGGGACTGGGGCACCCAGTTTGGCATGTTGATCACCCACCTCCAAGATGTTTGCCCCGCTGCCCTAGCGGATGACAGTCAGGTGGACATTGGCGATTTGGTGGCTTTCTATAAACAAGCAAAGCAGCGGTTTGATGAAGATGAGGATTTCAAGGGGCGATCGCGAGAAGCGGTGGTGGGACTACAAGCCGGGGATGCCACGGCACGCGCTGCTTGGCAGGTTCTCTGTGATCAATCCCGCCAAGCCTTTCAGAAAATCTACGATCGCCTCGATATCTGCCTAACGGAACGGGGGGAGTCCTTTTACAATCCCCTATTGCCGACGGTGGTGGCAGATTTAGAGCAACAGGGGCTGCTGGTAGAGGACCAAGGGGCACGGGTGGTGTTCCTAGAGGGGTTCACCAATAAGGACGGCGATCCCCTACCGTTGATCGTGCAAAAGTCCGATGGCGGCTTTAACTACGCCACCACCGACCTCGCAGCCATTCGCTATCGCACCCAGCAGGACGGGGCTGAGCGTGTCCTGTACGTGGTAGATGCGGGGCAAGCCAACCACTTTGCCCAGGTCTTTCAGGTGGCGGCTAGGGCGGGTTGGGTGCCGACAGGGGTAGAACTCACCCATGTTCCCTTTGGGGTGGTGCAGGGGGAGGACGGCAAAAAGTTTAAAACCCGTTCTGGGGAAACGGTGCGGCTACAGGATCTGCTGGATGAGGCGGTGAAGCGGGCACGGGCGGATCTTGAATCGCGCATCCAGGCTGAGGGGCGGAATGAAACCGAAGCGTTCATTGCCCAGGTGGCGGAAATTGTTGGCCTAGGTGCGGTCAAGTACGCGGATCTGAGCCAGAACCGCACCAGCAACTACATCTTCAGCTACGACAAAATGCTGGCTCTCCAGGGCAACACCGCTCCCTATTTGCTCTATGCCTATGTGCGGGTACAGGGGATTAGCCGTAAGGGGGGCATTGATTTCACCCAGTTAGGGGATAACGCCGCCATTCACCTAGAAGACGACAGCGAATTTGCCCTGGCGAAACATATCCTGCAACTGGATGAGGTGGTGAATGAGGTGGCCCAGGATCTGTTGCCCAACCGCCTCTGTCAGTACCTGTTTGAGCTGAGTCAGAAGTTTAATCAGTTCTACGATCGCTGCGCTGTACTGCAAGCGGCAGAGCCCCAGCGGACCTCTCGCCTCATGGTGTGTGACCTCACCGCCCGCACTCTGAAGTTGGGCCTCTCACTGTTGGGTATTGCGGTTCTAGAACGCATGTAGTGGAAAATCCTGCGGCTGTCGGCTCCTGACTGCCCCTCTGACAGGAAGCAACTTCAGGACGCCGATTCTGGTTGGGAAGCGTCGGCGCGGGAGCGATCGCGAAATTCTGGACAGGTCCCCTCCGCCGCGACCTGGAAGCCAAATAGCGGCGACTTGGGGTTGCTGCACCGCTGCTGCTGCCAAAACTGACAACGCAGGCAGCAGGCGAACCCAGCGCCTTCGAGGCTGGCGGCGGCTGGACTTTGGCGCAGCAGGGTTTGCTGGCTCAGGCCCCGCAGCACCAAGTCATCCCCTTGCCACCGCACTTGGATGACCCCGGTGTCTAACAGACGATGCCAGCGGGGATCCCGTTGGAGGGCATCCGGCAAGGTTAGTTGCACCCCAGTTTCGGCGGGGAGAATTTCACCCTCAAACACGGTATCGGGGGCAGCAGGCTGCAAAAAGCGATCGCCAATGGGCAGATCCACCCACTGGCCAGGGGACGGTAAGTGCAAGTGATAACGACTTTGCAAATCCTCCAAACTGGCCAAGTCCATCAGATAGTTGGGGCTCCCGTGGACGAACACCACGTGTTGGGGTCGCAAGTTGTGGATGAGTTGGGTGGTGCCGGGGCCATCGCAGTGGGTGGTCAACAGGTAGGTTTCTAGATGGGCGTGCCCCGCTTCTAAATAAGGATCTAAGGCTTGGAGCCAGTCGAGGGTGCGATTGGGGGGCTGATCAGGGGAGGCGTCGAAACCCGCCGCCATCACCTGGGCGGCTAGGGGTTCTGGCATCAGAATGCGCCAGGGGCGATCGCCCCAAGCCCCATAGCGGCTCAGGTCCGCTTCTTGATAGCCAATGACGATGGTGGGAGTTTCCGAGTCCGCCAGGGTCTCTTTCGGGGCAATGCGCCGCACCCGAGGCAAAATCCGCTCATCCCAAAACAGGGGTTGATGGCGGGCAAAGTTCTGCACATTGGTGGGCAGGTGGGGCAGCAAATCGAGGTAGGCATCGCAGCCCGCCGCGACCCAAGGGTCTACCCAGACACTGAGATCCCGTCCGGTGAAATGGTGGTGGCTGCGCAGGAGCATCACCAACTCTTGCCCCAGCCCCAGAATCGGTACGGGCAACAGGACATTGTGACCAGATGCGATCGCCTGATTAATCTGATCCGCCAGGCGGTTTTCCTGTTGGCGACGGTGGGGATGGCGGGCAGTACCGTGGCTGCCTTCCACAATCAACACATCTGGCTTCAGCCCCCGCAACTCATCCAGGGGTAACCCTTCCACCAAGCGGGCATTGGAGAGAAAAAAATCCCCGGTGTAAAACACCGTGTAGTTGCGATCGCGGTGGGTGTAAGTCAACAAGGCACAGGCTGCCCCTGGTAAATGCCCCGCAGGCCACAACTTCAAGGTGAGGTCAGCGGCGAGGGGGATCACTTGCCGCCAGGGTAGGCGCTGGCAAAAATCGGTGGCAGCAGCGGTAGCCTCTGGCCAGTTGAGGGGCAGCAGGTCAGCGGTGGCGGCACTGGTCAGAATCGGGACCTGGGGCCACATCCGGTGAAATGCGAGTAGCCCGCCACCGTGATCAGGATGGGCGTGGCTACAAATCACCCAGTCTGCCGGAGGAGACTCACTGGCTTGCCCAGCAGCCCACCCTGGCCCGCAATCAAGCAAGACCCGGGGGGGACCCAATTGTAGGGCCAGACAGATACCCTCGTGGTGATGACCCACGGCATAGGGTAAACAGGCAAGTTCGCTCACGGGTTGTAAAGGGGCCGACACCAGCGATCGCTCTAATGGGCTGACCCGTTGCCGTGGTAGTTATCGGTGTCGTAGAAACCGTTGCGAGTCCCAAAAAAGAGACAGGCGATCACAAACAGCACCGTGAGTACAGGCAAAATTGTTTTGATATCCATAGGTAGGTATGGCAATAGGTATGGCAAGACGAGAAAAATACGGCGTGATTAGCGGACTGGAGATGGGACGACCCTAAAGCTAGTCCCATCCTAAGACGCCCATGCGAACAGCCCTGGAACCACACCATAGGATTTCCCATGGGTCAGCATAAGCCCATTAGCCAAACGGGCTTATCCTCCAAGGGCTGGATTGCCGCTCTGCCCCTCCACAATGAGCTGCGATGGGCGAACAGTCAGCCACAAACCTCCCCAGGGGCAGGACCGTAGCGTTGACACATAGGACGCTTAGATCCTACCAAGGGCAACGGTTCAAGGACAGAGAAGCTTAATGTCAAGTTTGTAAAGCGTTTAAGGGCGTATGGACAACCAACGACGCCATCTTGACAGGGTATGCATGACCCCGCCTATTCCAACCCATCAGCTCAGGGCTGTCAGTTTTCATTATGTGGGGACTATGCGCACCCAATCAGTTCTTAACAAAAATCCACAAGAAACTGCATTCTGAAGCACAGAAATTCTTTTCTGCATAGATCCAAAATTGATCCCTATAGAGCATTGAGTCCTATCCCTAGGATTCTTACCCCTTTAATTGCCCATGTAGATTCTTAAAGTAATTATAAAGAGAATCTAAAAGTTGTCAGGCTAATTTCCTGCAAAGAAACCTTGACAGTGTTATGGATTGGGTGAATTTTGCTTCCCCAGGAGCTTATCACCTGAACGCGACAATAGATCTATTGAATGTATTTGGACTTCCACAATGGACGCAACTCAATTGGGTATTTCGTGCTGCCAGCGTTGCCGTCATTACACGCCGGAAGGGCGACGGGGCGGGCACTGTAGCCAACTGAATGTTCAGGTTCGCGGTAAGTGGGAAGCTTGTTCCCTCGGAGCACCTGTGTTCCTACAAGCCCTCCCAAACCTAGAAGCTATTCCCCTCTGGCGGGAAGATCTGATATTACTGGAATCGCGATCATCCGCTGTGGAGGATGTCACCTTCGCTCGCTGTTCCTAGTCCTGAGGCAAATTTTGTCCCCAGGCAGAGATCCATACCCCCTAGGGGAAAAGGTCATGATCTGAATTTGAACAAAAAAAGCTGCTCCCGTTGCGGGGGCAGCTTTTTTATTACCTGGTTAATCCCCCCAAGGGGGTATGGAAACGATCTCCCGGGTTGAACCTTGGCCCCTGGCCCCTGATCCCCGTCCGCAGACGGGGGAACGAGGGGCCGGGTTCAGACCTACGGTAACCTTAATAGTCAAAGTCGCCGCCCATGCCAGCGCCTGCACCCGCAGCGGGGGCCTTGGGTTCAGGCTTGTCTACCACAATGCACTCAGTGGTGAGCACCATGGAGGCAATGGAGGCCGCATTTTGCAGGGCAGAACGGGTCACCTTGGCGGGGTCCACAATGCCAGCAGCAAACATATCCACGAAGGTGTTGTCGGCGGCGTTGTAGCCCACATTAAAGTCTTTCTCTTTGACCTGTTCCGTAATCACAGCCCCATTGAAGCCTGCGTTCTCCGCAATGCGGCTAAGGGGAGCGGTGAGGGCGCGGGTCACGATTTGAGCCCCCACCAGTTCTTCACCGCTGAGGTTGTTGCTAGCCCAGGCGTCCAGACTGGGGGCCAGGTGGGCCAGGGTGGTGCCGCCGCCGGGGACGATGCCTTCTTCCACCGCCGCTTTGGTGGCGTTGATGGCATCTTCTAGGCGCAGCTTGCGGTCCTTCATTTCGGTTTCGGTGGCAGCGCCGACTTTGATCACCGCCACCCCACCGGAGAGTTTAGCCAGCCGCTCTTGCAGCTTTTCCTTGTCGTAGCTGGAGTCAGTCTCGTCGATTTGGCGACGGATTTGCTCGCAGCGTGCCTTCACTGCGGACTCATTCCCCTCAGCCACGATGGTGGTGGTGTCCTTGGTGATGGTGATGCGGCGAGCCTGACCCAGCATGTCCAACTTGGTGTTGTCAAGCTTCAGTCCGGTGTCTTCGCTGATCACTTGGCCATTGGTGAGCACCGCCATGTCTTCCAGCATGGCTTTACGGCGATCGCCGAAACCAGGGGCCTTCACCGCCGCCACATTCAGCACCCCGCGCATCCGGTTCACCACCAGGGTCGCCAAAGCTTCTTTTTCAATGTCTTCGGCAATGATCATCAAGGGTTTGCCAGCACGGGCCACCTGCTCCAGCACGGGAACCAGATCCTGCACTAAGGTGATTTTCTTGTCCGTCAGCAGAATATAGGGCTCATCCAGCACCGCTTCCATGCGCTCGGTATCGGTAACAAAGTAGGGGGAGAGGTAACCCTTGTCGAAGCGCATCCCTTCGGTGACCTCCAGTTCGGTGGTCATGGACTTACCTTCTTCTAGGGAAATGACCCCTTCGCGGCCCACCTTGTCCATGGCCTCAGCGATCATTTGGCCCACCTCGTCATCATTGCCAGCGGAAATGGATCCCACCTGGGCGATGGACTTGGAATCTTCCACGGGACGGGCATGTTTGGCAATTTCGTCCACCAGGTAAGCCGTGGCCTTATCGATCCCCCGCTTCAGGGAAATGGCATTGGCCCCAGCGGCAACGTTGCGTAGCCCTTCTTTGACGATGGCGTGGGCCAGCACGGTGGCGGTGGTGGTGCCGTCCCCAGCCGCATCGTTGGTTTTGGAAGCCG
>JAQCHG010000038.1 GCA_027619675.1 Cyanobacteriota bacterium | reverse complement strand
TGGTGGGCATCGGCTGCTGTTGGGGTGAGGGACCGACGGACCTGGCCTACATTCCCCTAGGCCATACCGAAGGGGAACAGTTGCCCCAGGACTTGGTGCTTGCAACCCTACGCCCGGTGCTAGAGGATGCCCAGTATCCCAAGGCGCTGCAAAATGCCAAATACGATCGCCTCATTTTCCTAGCCCAGGGCATCACCTTGGCGGGGGTAGTGTTTGACCCGATGTTGGCCAGCTATGTGCTCAACCCTGACACCAGCCACAACCTGACGGATCTTTCCCTGCGGTATTTGAACCTCAGCGCCCAGAGCTACAGCGACCTGGTGCCCAAAGGCAAAACCATTGCCGAGGTGGCGATCGCCGCCGTGGCCCAATATTGCGGCGGTGATGTTCACACCACCTATCGCCTGGTGCCAAAGTTGCGATCGGCCCTGGCGGAATTCCCCGACCTGGCCCACCTGTTCGAGCAGGTAGAACTGCCCCTGGAGCCCGTGTTGGCGGCAATGGAATACCAGGGGGTGCGCATCGACAGCGATTACCTGGCCACCTTCTCCCAACAGTTGGCGGGGGATCTGGACCGCATTGAGCAGAGTGCCTATGCAGCGGCGGGGGAAACGTTCAATTTGGCCTCCCCCAAGCAGCTCAGTGTGCTGCTGTTTGAGACCTTGGGGTTAGACAAGCGCAAATCGCGCAAGAACAAGTCCGGCGGCTATTCCACCGATGCCACCACCCTGGAAAAATTGCAGGGGGACCACGCCGTGGTGGACCTGATTTTGGAACACCGCACCCTCTCCAAACTGAAGTCCACCTATGTAGACGCCCTGCCGGAACTGGTGCGGCGGGACACCCACCGGGTCCATACGGACTTTAACCAGGCCATCACCGCCACGGGTCGCCTGTCGTCGTCGAACCCCAATTTGCAGAACATCCCCATTCGCACCGCCTTCAGCCGCCAGATCCGCGCCGCCTTTGTGCCGGAGCCGGGCTGGACCCTGGTGTCGGCGGACTATTCTCAAATTGAGCTGCGGATTTTGGCCCACCTCAGTGAGGAGCCCGTGTTGGTATCCGCCTACAACAACCGGGAGGATGTTCACGCCCTCACCGCCCGCCTGCTGTTTGAAAAGGACGAGATCACCCCAGAGGAGCGGCGACTGGGCAAAATCATCAACTTTGGCGTTATCTACGGCATGGGGGCCAGTCGCTTTGCGCGGGAGGCCAACGTCAGCCGCACGGAGGCGAAGGCGTTTATCGATCGCTACTACGATCGCTATCCCCTGGTGTTTGAGTATTTGCAGCAGATGCAGCGGGAGGCGATCGCCCAGGGCTACGTCCAGACCCTGTTGGGTCGCCGCCGCTATTTCAACTTCACCAGCGGTCAACTCAAGGATTTACAGGGCAGCGACCCCAGCACCATCGATCTAGACAACCTGAAGCGCATCAACGGCTATGACGCGGGGCTGCTGCGGGCGGCGGCCAACGCCCCGATCCAAGGCTCCAGCGCCGACATTATTAAAATCGCCATGATCCGCCTCCATGACCTGTTGCAGGGGTACCAATCGCGGCTATTGCTCCAGGTCCACGATGAACTGGTGTTGGAGGTGCCGCCGGAGGAATGGCCGACCCTTCAGCCCCAGTTGGCTGAGGTGATGGAGTCGGCGGTATCTCTGAAGGTGCCCCTGGTGGTGGAAGCCCACGGCGGCCCTAACTGGATGGAAGCGAAATAATCTCGGTTATTCGTAGACCCACACCTCTAACTCACAAATGTTGATGTTGTAGTCATCCACCTCGACCCCGTTAGAGAAGATGGCCAGCATGTCGTACTGGCAAGCGGGATAGCCATCCTCAACGGTGAGGGTGACGCTGCCCCCCGCTGCCAATTCACCACCAGGGGGCACCACATTCTCTTCCCAGCTATCGGAGGTCACCGGAGAGATGTAGAACTCCACAATGGCGGCGTTGGTGGCGTTGTCAATTTGAAACACCACATCCTCCGCTAGGGCGGCGGCGGTGCCCACCAGACTGGCAGGTACCGTCATCAGGGTGGCCAGGGCAGCAGTACGCAGAGACGGCAAAGTCAACATAGGGATCAGGGGGTTGCAATGGTTTGAACATATCGACGGCCCCGGCAGGGGCTAGGGAGGTTCCCCAAGGTGCTAAGGATGGATTCCTGAAAGATTCGACAGGCACCGGATGGCCCTAGTGGCTGGGTCTTTTGTGAAGAATCCCAGGGGCTTCATGGAAGTGCCTTGGACCTTAGCGGCATCATGGTATGTAAACCCCTTAGGACTTACGCAATACGCTCCCCTATCCTCAGTCTTCCGCTGGGGCTAAGGGCTCAGGCCCCTGGGCGGTGGTGTAACCGTGTCAGTCCTACCCGTTGGCAACAGATACTCGATAATCCCTATGCAGTCCGGTTGGCGTGTTGGCTCCATTCTGGGAATTCCCCTCTTCCTGGATACCTCTTGGTTTGTAATTTTGTTGTTGGTAACCTTTGCCTACGGCAGTAACCCCTCCTGGCAAGCGGCCTGGGGCTTTACCGCCTGGGGGGTGGGGTTTGCCCTGGCAATTTTGCTCTTTGTCTCCGTGCTGCTCCATGAGTTGGGCCATAGTGTGGTGGCCCAATCCCAAGGCATCCAGGTCAACTCCATTACCCTGTTTCTGTTTGGGGGCATTGCGGCCATTGATCAAGAGTCCAAAACCCCAGGGCAAGCCTTTCAAGTAGCGATCGCGGGGCCGATGGTAAGCCTGGGGCTATATCTGTTTTTGACCCTGCTGATGGCGATCGCCACCCTGCCCCCCATCGCGGAGGTGGTGTTGGGCAACGTTGCTCAAATCAATCTGGTGCTGGCCCTATTCAACCTGATCCCAGGGTTGCCCCTAGACGGGGGGCAGGTGTTGAAAGCGATGGTGTGGAAAGCCACCAACAGCCGCATCAAAGGGGTGCGCTGGGCAGCCCGCACGGGCCAAGCCCTAGGCTGGGGGGCCGTTGGTTTAGGCGTCTTGGCCTATCTGGCCCAACCCAGCCTCGATTTGATCTGGATTGTGCTGATTGGCGGTTTTGCCATCCGCAATGCCGCCGCCTATGGCCGGGTGGCGGATCTACAAGAGACCCTGAACACCCTGACCGCTGGCGATGCGGTGTCGCGGGAATTTCGGGTGGTGGATGCCACCCTCACCCTGCGTCATTTTGCCGATGAATACATTCTCAACAGTGGGCGATCGCCGGTTTATTTCGCCGCCTCCGATGGCCGCTATCGCGGT
This sequence comes from Cyanobacteriota bacterium, assembly GCA_027619675.1. Lineage (GTDB taxonomy): Bacteria > Cyanobacteriota > Cyanobacteriia > Phormidesmidales > Phormidesmidaceae > PCC-6406. The sequence goes on along the minus strand of JAQCHG010000038.1, from coordinate 5,585 downwards.
TTGGTGACGGTGGACGACCTGCGGGCGATCGAGCGCAGTCAATGGGATGTGCTGACCCTCCAGGACATTGCCCGCAGTTTAGACAGCATCCCCTCCGTGCGGGAAACCACCCCCCTGGCGGGGGTGATCAACGTTCTAGAACAACAAACCCTGGGTTACATCACCGTACTTACCCCCGCCGATGCGGTGGCTGGGGTGATTGACCGGGGGGATGTGGTACGGGCCATGGCCCAGCGCATGAACCTGGCCATCTCCGAAGCCCTGATTCAAACCATCAAGGAAAATGGCGAATATCCCCCCGGTTTGCGGTTAGCGTCCTTGGCCAAGGGTGCCGTGGAATGAGGCGGTTTGGATGGCTGTCCATTCCGCTGCCGTGAGGGGTTGCTCCACAAACTCAAGGTCTAACTGCTGGGCGATCGCCGCCTTGAGCACCGCCATCAAACGGTCCAAAACAGGGGATTCCCAGCCATTGCCTCCAGCGGACGGCATCGGGACCGTGGGGGACCGTGGCCGCTGAAGGTCGTTGCGGTCAAGCTCGACACCGGAAATCCGGGAGGCATCGGGCGGTGTCGTCGGGAGCCCTGGGGGCCGTTGCCAGGTGCCCAAGGGCACACCAAACACCGCTTCATACAGATCCGGGTCTGTCCACAGCCGCATGGAGCCATGCTGCAACAGCCCATGGCCCCGCCGCAGTTGGGCACTGCCAATGAGCTTGAACCCCTCGGGGGTCACCAAATCGGCGGCGGTGGCGGTGCCAAAGCAGTCGGGACGGTGGATGTAGCCCCGGCCTGCGGTTCCATAGTGGAGGTCCACCCCCAACTGTCGCCAGCCCGCTATCAACCCATCACAGATGCGGCGGTAACAGTCTTGGCGGCGCTGGTTATGCAGGGGTAGGGCGATCGCGTAGGTCAAATCCCCCTGGTGCAGCACCGCGCGCCCCCCAGAGGGACGCCGCACCAGCGCCAAGGGCCGCCCCTGCCAGCGCAGTCGAGACCAATGGGCGGGCCATTGGCGCTGGTGATAGCCCAGGGAAACCGTGGCGGGGGTCCAGGTGTAAAACCGCAGCGCGAATTTTCCCTGGTCAGCAACCTGCTGGTCTAGCAGCCAAGTGTCTACCGCCATATGGACGCTGCCAGCGGCGACCATGGGCGGTAGGTAGCGTCCGCTGACCGCACTCATGGGGAAGGTGTCCGTTAGCTGGCCCCGTATTCCGCCTGTAGGGATTCATCGTTGTCGTCGGCAATGGTGGCGACAATGGTCATAATCCGAGAGGTTTCCCCCGCCGACATATCTGCCAATGGCCGACTGGCCAGCACCACCACCCGATCACCCAAAATGCCGAAACAGGCTTCAAAGGTCTCGCCGCAGTTCATTTCCAGCAGATGGCGCATGAGCTTGGTTTCATCCCGCGCTGGCAGGGTCAGCACGGGAGACCATACCGTGATGATGTCTTCATCGTTGGTGCCCGTAAGCTGCACGTAGACATCGACACTGCCGTACTTAAACTTCCAGAGATAGCCGCCTTCATGACGGCTGACCATGGCACTCTGATCCTGTTCTAGGCTGGCAATGACCGTTTCGATAATCTCGACGTGGTCCATGGGGACAGATGCCTCAGCGTCATCACTGTCAAACGCCGCTAGGGTTTCTAGGCCAGATTGAGCAGTTGTCATGGGTCTTGGGTCGTCCTTTGCGATCTCTCTCCCAAACTCTAACCCCTGCCGTCTGCGATCGCAGGGGCAGGGGTGGATTTTTTTAGATCGCCGTCACCTCCCTCGGATTCTGTGGCGGCAGTCACAGTCCCTTTGGCCCCCTTGCCCCTCTGCTCCCCCATCCTAGGAAACGGTTGGCAAATTGACGTCACTCGGCACTAGGCAGGCTTGTGGGCTACCCAGTACTTACTAACGAAGTGAACCTCGGTGGTAATGTCTCGGAAACCCGCTATTTCTAGCCGTTGCCCCAAATCATCCCGCACATAATCGCCATAGAAGGGTTCATGGAATAGGACCGGAAAATTGGCCATCATTGGTTCCAATTCTGGGGTGTCGATCATCTGGATCGAATCGCAGATCACCAATACCCCGCCGGGTTTCGTCACCCGAAAACACTCCTCAATCACCTGCTGCCGTACCGGCCCCGGCAGCTCGTGAAACAAAAAGACGCAGGTTAGCCCGTCAAAATAGGCATCCCGGTAGGGCATCGCTTCCCCTTGGCCTTGAACCAGTTGGGGTAGAGCTTGGGGGCTCCGGCTGAGCAACTGGTTGGCTTTGCGCAGGTACGCAGGGGACAGGTCCAGCCCAAACAGGGACAACGCCGGGAAGGCCCCTTGCAGCATTTTTAAGGTGCGTCCTGTACCGCAGGCCACATCTAGCACCTTCATATGGCTAAAGGGGATCATGCCCATGCGATCGCTGCGACTGCCCGCCTTGGCGGTGGCGATCGCCTCCAATCCCCGTTTCAACGGAGCCAGCACCCGCCGCCGCATGGCATCAGCCCCCCCGTTAAACAACAGTTCCACCTGAAGATCGTAGAGATTGGCCGACTCGTCACTCAGGTAGCCATTGGTTTGGTAATGAAAATTGCGCCGATAGTACTGGGGATAGGTCGCCGTATCAATGTCTTCGTCAAAGGCTTGGGCTTCCCCCTTGGCCAGCCGATCCCAGACGCGGGGGGTATCCAGCAGCAGGGTAGGGTAGTAGCGCACAAAATCATCCCAAGGATGATCAAACAGCAGGGATTCTGGGTAGATGCCCACTTCTGCCTCCTGCCAGTCCAACGCCAGCAAATCGGCTCGACGTTGGGCTAACTCCCCCAAAAGGGTGGGGGAGACTGTCTGGATCTCTAACTTAATCTCGGGGCGTAACCACTGACGTAACTGGGTCAGCAATGTCCGGTGCCCAAGGCTGAAGTAGCTTATGCTGTCCTGAAAAGTTTGATAGGCCAGTTTCGTCAGCGTATCCGCCATGGTCTAGGTGAGATGGTATTCAAAGTTGACAATGTAAGGGATTGTAACGAAAGCACCTCAGCCTTTGCAGCGGACGGCAATTCCCACGCCCCAACCTGCCTCCCCTTGTGGACAAAGGCGGGGACTCGTCTCAGAGAAGGCTTGCCGATATCTGACAGACTTCTAGGCGCGAATCCCTAGGGCAAGGGATAGGTGGACAACCCGCCCGACATGGGCTCAGATATCCGGTTGCCCGATACATTTTCAGGGCGCAGCCCCCTGCGCCCCTACGGATTCTCTGGGGTGGAGCGTCACGGCATCTCCTCCATAGACTTATCCCGAACCGAGGTTAGAAAGGTCGCCTGCGACACCGTGCGCTACTCGTTCCTTGCCAGTGATGGGATAGTGAGGAACAAGCCACAGCGATTAACACCGGGATTAGCGGGACAAGCGACGGGACAATAGGCGCACTCGCCAACTGGTATAGGTCAATAGCAAAGTAGCCCCAAGGGCATAGGCCACACCGCTAGGGATGCCAGCAAACGCCAGGGCTAGACTGCCCACCCACAGGGTCAGGGCGTAGATAAACAACACTGCCCAGCGATGGGATAATCCCGCATCCAGCAAGCGGTGGTGGAGATGGCGCTTGTCTGCCACAAAGGGAGAACTCCCTGACCGTAGACGATTGAAGATCACGGCAGACATGTCGAGAATCGGCACCGCCAGAATGACATAGGGCAGCAGCACCGCCACTGTCGTGACACTCTTGACCAGGCCAATGGTGCCCACCCCAGCCAGGGTGAAGCCCATGAAATAGGAGCCCCCATCCCCCATGAAAATCTTGGCGGGGTTGAAGTTGTAGCGCAAAAAGCCAAGAGCGCCCCCGGCTAAGGCGGCAGCAATGAGGGCGGCGGCGGGTTGGTTCATAAACAGGCACACCACCAACATAATGGTGGCGGCAATGCCAGAGACACCTGCGGCCAAGCCATCGAGGCCGTCAATCCAGTTGATGGCATTGGTCATGCCCACTAACCAAATGATGGTGATGGGCAAGCTAATCCACGCTGGTAGTTGCACCAACCCCCAAAAAGGTACCGTTAGAAAATCAATACTGACCCCCACATACCAGGCAATACCCGCCACCCCTGCCTGCATCAGTAGGCGGCTGATGGGCGATAGCCCAAAGAGGTCATCAATTAACCCAATTAAAAAGAAGGCCAACCCCCCTAAGGTGACCCCCCAAATGGCATATTCTTGAACGGAACTTAAATGGCTACCATTGCCGTCGATGAAGCCACCCATGGCCCAGGCAAAGAGGAGGGCAGATAGGGTGCCTAAAAATATAGAAATTCCCCCTAGGCGCACCATTGGTTGGTCGTGCACCTTGCGTCCCCCCGGCAGGTCCACCCGTCCGCTTTTGAGGCCGATGCGACGGACGATGGGGGTGGTGAGTAGCACCACTAAGGCAGAAATGATAAAGGCAGCTAGATGGTAGAGGTGAGTAGGCATTCGACTCGTTTAGCTCCGTTCAGCAGCCAACATGCAGGGGTTATCGGGCCAGAGACTTCCCATGGGAAAGCCCACTGTCCTTATCGGGATGCCATTACCTTACCGTGTTCCTAAGGGCTCAAACCCCCGAAAAACTCATGATTTCACGGCATCGTAAAACTCCATGAAGAATAGAGCAGATGGGCCAGAATGTCCACTGCATGTAGGTGGAAGGGGAACGGTTCTGGGCGTTAGGGCCGTGATAGCTTGATCAAAACACCGTTAGGAACGCTAGCGATGGGATCACAGTCCACGGCCAAAACCGTTTTTCTTTTAGCCGCCATGGTGGGTTGGCTGCTGGTGGGGGCAGCGTTGATGTATCTGTCGCCCCTGATATTGGCTTGGGTGCAGCCCAGCGATCGCACCCATCTGTGGCTGGAGAATTTGGCTCGGGGCGGATATCACCCCCGATGGGCGATCGCAGGGGGCACGGTAGCCCTTGTGCTGACCAGTCTGGGTACCTGGCTCTGGTACCGATATTTCGAGCCAGCCGAGGGCAAGTCAGGGTTGAGGTAACCGTGGACCGATCGCTACGGTTAGCAGCCGGGTTGGGGGGATATTGCGAGTGGTCAGGGTTGGAAGCTACCTCCTATCCTAAAAGCACCCTTGGAGGGGTGGATTTTTAACAGGACTGCTCAATAGGACTTCAGGAGGCCCGTGATGGCTGGTTTAGGTGATCTGGTGCAAAAGGCGTTTTATCTGGGGGTGGGCATTGCCTCCTACGCCGGGGAAAAGGCTGGGGATACCTTGAAGGATGCTCGGGCTCAAGCCCAAAAGATTGTGGATGAACTGGTGGCAAGGGGGGAACTCACCGCCGAAGAGGCCCAAAAGGTCATGAACGACATGATGCAGAAGGCCCAACAGGCGGCCCCGACCCCAAGCGCCTCTGCCCCGAAGGGAGCGGCTGAACCCCGCCGCATTGAAATTCTGGAGGAGGATGAGGCCCCAGCCACGGCGGAAGCCCAGCAGGCGGAAGCGTTACGGCAGCAGGTCGCAGCACTGCGTCAGCAACTCGAAGATCTCAAGAAGAAATAGATTGGTTGCTGGGTGCCTTTGAGGAGCCCCCTGACCGGATTAGAGCGGCGGGTGAAGG
>JAQCHG010000037.1 GCA_027619675.1 Cyanobacteriota bacterium | reverse complement strand
CGGTGCAGCGCATGTACACCGCCCTCCATGGCCTCAACCAACGATGGCAAGCCCAAGGCATGGAGGCCCTGCGCATCCGCTGCGGCATCCACCAAGGGGAAGCGGTGGTGGGGATGTTTGGTAATTCTGTGCGGGCGGACTACACCGCCATTGGCCCCTGTGTGAATGTGGCTGCCCGTCTACAGGAATCGGCGGAACCCAACGGCGTCCTCCTGTCCGCCGAGGTGGCCCAGCACTTGCCCCCAGAGATGCTGGGGGCGTTGAAATCCGTCACCCTGCGGGGGGTCCAAGCCCCCATGCTGGCGTCCACCCTCCTAGTTCCCACCCCCGTCCATCAACCGTCCCCCCCTTAGGGGTCTGCCAACCCTAAATTCCCATGACGTTCCACCCCAGAGAATCCGTAGGGGCGCAGGGGTCTGCGCCCTGACAATGTATCGGGCAACCGGATATCTGAGCCCATGTCGGGCGTGGCTTCGCGAGTGCGCCCCTACAGGATGGGAATGCCACTTAACCCAAACTCAGGTGAGGTTAACCTCGCTCCCGGTGCAGCCTAGTTGAGCTTGGCGCGAATAACTCTACCTTCTGACTCCCTATCTCCCATGCTCCCCAGCTCCCCCACCCAAGGAAATGGTTGGCAAACTTACGCCGCGCTGGACTAGTGGTCTGTCAACCGTTTTCTGCGATGAGGAAGCAGTGGGGCCATGGCCTCAGCCGGTGCCCAGGCTAGAGGGTTGGGTTTGTAGGCTGCGTTTGATCCGTTCGGGGTCACCTTCATCCATGACCTTGCCTCCCGCTAGCAGAAAGGCGCGATCACAATAATCTAGCTCCACCAGGCGATGGGTCACCCAGAGGGCGGTCAAGTGGCGTTCCTTCACCAAACGCTGGACCTGTTCCACCAGTTCTAGCTGGCTATCGGGATCCAGCAGAGCGGTGGGTTCATCCAACAACAACACATGGCTATGGCGGGCGATCGCCCCCGCGATCGCCACCCGCTGTTTTTGCCCTCCACTGAGGGCATAGATGGGTCGCCGCACCAAGTGGGCCAAGTTAACGGCACTGAGGGCATCACTCACCCGCGCCCGAATCTGTGGGGTCGATAGGCCCTCATCCACCAAACCAAAGGCCACATCGGACCCCACCGTGGGCATCACCAACTGGTGGTCAGGGTTTTGGAAGACATAGCCGAGGGGGGGCTCTAAGGACACCTGTCCCGTCTGGGCTTGCAGCAACCCCGCCAAAATCTTGAGCAGGGTAGATTTACCACTGCCGTTATCCCCCAGCAACATACAAAACTCCCCTGCCTGCACCTGTAGGGAGCAGTTATCAAGCACCTGAGCCCCAGAGGGCCAGTGGAAGGAAACCTGGTCTACAGAAATGGCAGGGGCAGCGGTCATGGTCAGTGAGTCGTAAAGGGTGGACGGGACATCGCGGCCCTGGGTCTACTGATCCCCCACCAGGGAAAAGAAACCGGGGGGCTTACCCGAGGCGGAGGTGGTGCCTGATTTCTCATACATCTGCACAGCGGCCACCTCACCACTCAGAAAGCTGACTTTTTTATCGGGCACCTGTTCGCAGGTCAACTCCAGCAAGGTCGAGCCTCCAGCCTGAAGGGCTGCCACAATGCGGTCATAATCAGCCTTGGCATCCTCTAGGGTCTTTTTTTGCACGCTGAGGGGCAGGGGCGTCTGTTTAAGATTCAGTTCCAGGGTGTACATAGACCTGTCTATACAAGGGAAGAGTTCATTCACCAGTATCCCAGAGAAATCCCAGGGTAGCGGGCCGGGTAACCGTCCCAGCCCAGGTCAGGGGTGAGACGTCCGAAGAAATGTTAAGGCTTTTGAAACAATTCAACGTCGGCAGATGGGCCATTGTTGACCAACCGTGCAGATCCGCTCAACTGCTGGTCTTGATCGGCCCTCAGGAGCCTGGGGACAGGCCGACTGCGGCCAAAGTCCAGGCATACCAACCATTGGCGGTGGGAGACTAGATGACGCAGCATTAGGGTTCACCTCCTGGGGCCGGGGGTTGACTGTTGCCCCTGAGGGATCAACGGCTTGCCTGCGACTTTTAGAGCGATCGCTTATAGTAAAGAACAGTTAAGTACAACTCATATTCGGCGCAATCTGCTCTTATTCATCGTAGATGCCGAAACGGTTGACCTTATCGACACTTTGATTTGATTTGGAGAATCGCGCTATGACCATAGCAATGGGACGAGCGCAAGCCCAGCGGGGATGGTTCGACGTCCTCGATGACTGGCTAAAGCGCGACCGATTCGTCTTCATCGGCTGGTCTGGTCTGCTGCTGTTCCCCTGCGCCTACATGGCCTTGGGCGGCTGGCTGACCGGCACTACTTTCGTGACTTCTTGGTACACCCACGGTTTGGCATCTTCCTACCTGGAAGGCTGTAACTTCCTCACCGTGGCAGTGTCCACCCCCGCTGACAGCATGGGCCACTCGCTGCTGCTGCTGTGGGGTCCTGAGGCCCAGGGCGATTTCGTCCGCTGGTGCCAAATTGGCGGCCTCTGGAGCTTTGTAGCTCTCCATGGTGCTTTCGGACTGATCGGCTTTATGCTGCGTCAGTTTGAGGTGGCTCGACTGGTGGGTCTACGGCCTTACAACGCGATCGCGTTCTCTGCGCCGATTGCGGTGTTCGTCAGTGTCTTTCTGATGTACCCCTTGGGCCAATCCAGTTGGTTCTTTGCCCCCAGCTTTGGGGTGGCGGCCATCTTCCGCTTCATCCTGTTCTTCCAGGGTTTCCATAACTGGACCTTGAATCCTTTCCACATGATGGGTGTGGCTGGGGTGTTGGGCGGCGCACTGCTGTGTGCCATCCACGGGGCAACGGTGGAAAACACCCTGTTTAAGGATGGCGAAAATGCCAACACCTTCCGGGCGTTTGAACCGACCCAGGCGGAGGAAACCTATTCCATGGTGACCGCTAACCGCTTCTGGTCTCAGATTTTCGGCATTGCGTTCTCGAACAAGCGCTGGCTGCACTTCTTCATGTTGTTCGTGCCAGTGACGGGCCTGTGGATGAGTGCGGTAGGGGTTGTGGGTCTCGGGTTGAACCTGCGGGCCTATGACTTTGTCTCCCAGGAGATTCGCGCTGCTGAGGACCCTGAGTTTGAAACGTTCTACACGAAGAACATTCTGTTGAACGAAGGTATCCGGGCTTGGATGGCTCCCACTGACCAGCCCCACGAGAAGTTTGTATTCCCCGAAGAGGTACTGCCCCGTGGTAACGCTCTCTAGTAATTCCTACCTGGGTGGGCGGGACCAAGAATCTACCGGGTTTGCCTGGTGGTCTGGTAACGCTCGTCTGATCAACCTATCCGGCAAGTTGCTGGGTGCCCACGTCGCCCACGCTGGTCTGATTGTCTTTTGGGCAGGTGCGATGACCCTGTTTGAGGTCGCCCACTTTGTCCCCGAGAAGCCCCTCTATGAGCAAGGCTTCATTCTGCTACCCCACCTCGCCACCCTCGGTTGGGGGGTTGGCCCAGGTGGTGAAGTCATCGACACCTTCCCCTACTTTGTGGTGGGTGTGCTGCACCTCGTATCCTCCGCCGTTCTTGGCTTGGGGGGTATTTACCACGCCGTGCGTGGCCCTGAGACGCTGGAAGAATATTCCGCTTTCTTTGGCTACGACTGGAAAGACAAGAATAAGATGACCACCATCATCGGTATCCACCTCATCCTGTTGGGATGCGGTGCCTTACTGCTGGTGATCAAAGCCTGTTTCTTGGGCGGTGTTTATGACACCTGGGCACCCGGTGGCGGCGATGTGCGGGTAATTACCAACCCCACCCTGAATCCGGCGATCATCTTTGGTTATCTGGTGGGTTCTCCCTTTGGCGGCAACGGCTGGATCGTTGGTGTCAACAACATGGAGGACATCATTGGTGGCCATATCTGGATTGGCCTGATCTGCATCGGTGGCGGTATATGGCACATTCTCACCAAGCCCTTTGGTTGGGCTCGCCGTGCCTTCATCTGGTCTGGTGAAGCTTACCTGTCCTACAGCTTGGGTGCCCTGTCCCTGATGGGCTTCATTGCTTCTTGCTACGTGTGGTTCAACAACACCGCTTATCCTAGCGAGTTCTACGGCCCCACCAATGCGGAAGCTTCCCAAGCGCAAGCCATGACCTTCTTGGTGCGTGACCTGCGGTTGGGTGCCAACATCGGTGCTGCCCAAGGGCCTACCGGTCTAGGTAAGTACCTGATGCGGTCTCCTACCGGGGAAATCATCTTCGGCGGTGAAACCATGCGTTTCTGGGATTTCCAAGGTCCTTGGCTGGAGCCCCTACGCGGCCCCAACGGCTTGGATCTGGATAAGCTCAAGAACGATATCCAAGACTGGCAAGTGCGTCGGGCTGCTGAGTACATGACCCACGCCCCCAACGCTTCCCTCAACTCTGTGGGTGGGATCATCACTGAGATCAACTCTGTGAACTTTGTGAACCCCCGTCAGTGGTTGTCTACTTCTCACTTTGTGCTGGGCTTCTTCTTCTTGGTGGGCCACCTGTGGCACGCTGGCCGCGCTCGCGCTGCCGAAGCTGGCTTTGAGAAGGGGATTGACCGTGAGTCTGAACCCGTACTGTCGATGGCAGATCTAGATTAAGGTCACCTTGGTCTAGACCTGTCATCAAAAAAGCCCGCACAGTGTGCGGGCTTTTTTGTGTCTATGATTCTTGTGTCATGGTAGGTAGAACAACCGACTCGCACAGCTATTCGACTCTAGAAGTCTTAAACCTCAAGGGTGTCTACGATCGCTGAAATATCGTCTACCACCTTGACCCGTCCTCGGGCTGCTGCCCGCAGAATTCGATCAATTGCGTGGCGTTCTTCTTCGGTTAAGGTGCTTTCGTGCAGCAAGTTTGCGAGGAGGCCATAGCGGTCTGCAAGGGTCAGAAATCCGCGATCGCTAGCCTGAGCAAACAACTCAGATAAAGCAAACTTCAAAGGACAAATTTCCAACACATTGAATCCACATAACGTCTCGCTTATCACTATGCCGGAGTTTCATACCCAAGCTTGTGACCTTTCTAAACGAGGCGGGTGATCCAGAGTGGTGATCAACGTGATCCACATCACATTTTGACAGGGCGGTTGGGACTTTCCCCAGGGGTATGGACCATCAAGAACGACATCCTTGCAAGGTAAACATCGCCACGACCACTGAACCCATCAGCGATGATCTAGTACCGCACGACGTAAATGTGCCAACCGTTTCTCAGGGTGGGGGAGCGGAGGGGCAAGGGAGCCAGGGGGATTGTGACTTTCGCCATAGAGTACTAGGGTGCGTCATCCCTATGTTGGCCACCGCAATGCGCCCTAAGAAAAGGGCTAGCAAATTTCTTTGCCAGCCCTTTTCTTAGAAAAATTTTGCGTATCTTGGTTGCAATCTAATCCAAGTAACCCATCAAAACAGAAGCGGGGGGATCAACCACATCGTTAGGAGCAATGGGGCGATTACCGGGCAAAAAGTTGAGGTCAGACAGGTGCAGGGTGCTGACCATGACCGGGCGATGACCGGGCAATAGGTCAGTGGCAAAAATCTCAAAGGTATCAGCCATGATCGGGCGGCTACCTGATGAATTTGGGCTGCCGACTACCTCAACCTCGCTCAGGGCAATGGGCCGATGGTTAGGAAGATACTCAGTAGGCGTTAACCGTGTCTGATCGTCCAAAACAAATACCTCTGGTTTGCCTGCTTTAGATTTCACCAGTCCTCCCTTATTGGCGGTAGACTGGCGGCGCGCCGTGGTCTTACGGGTCGTGGTGGCGGGAGCCGCTGCCTCTGACTGAGCAGTCTCGGCTTGGCCGTTGGCGGCTTCATTGGTGCTGGTCATAGGTCAACCTCTCTCGGCTTAGCGATTCAAACTGCGCCCGTTTGCGCTCCTTACCCATTTTTCCAGATTGCCACCCATAAATAAAATTATGTGGCAGGCGCTGAACCCAAACGAAGACCAAACGCTGCCCTAGAGCTTCTGTAACAACGGGGATACTTTAATAAACATTATAGAGAGAAGCGTAACCAATTGCCTTTACAAAAGATTATCGGATCGATAACCGTTCCCTTAGCCTTAATCCTGCCCGGCGTCAATTTCCAACCGTTCTGGAGCGAGGGAGCGGCGGGGCAAGGGAGCAGCGGGGCGGTGACTGCTGCCAGAGAGTACTGCCCTTGGGGGGTAAAGACACCGCTCAGCGCTTCAGGAACAGGGGCACACCTTCCTTGGACTGGCCAATGACGGCATCCCCTTAAACCAGATGTCCAGGCAGCCAAGACCGGGGTTTGTGCTTCGCCCTCGGCCACCGGAGGGGAGGGGAAACGCATCCAGCCCCCTAGGTGCCCTAGCCGCTTGAACCCGCCAGGGAGGAGGCTGGCATTGCAGAGGGCTCCCCCTGGCCTGTTGTTTCGCTAGGAATACGCTAGTATGTTCATACAAGCGAGGGGCTGTAACGGTTTCGACGCTTTGACGAAAGTCACTTTGTGATACAGGCCGAGAGGGAGTCCACTCTCGTTAATCCAGGCTCAACAAAACGTAACTGCGAACAACATCGTTCCTTTTGCTCGTAAAGCGGCTCCTGTTGCTGCTTAACTAAAACTCTTTAGCGAGCGTCTGTAGTCTGACTCCGTTAAGGGCTACGGACAAACCCCAACGGATGCATCTAATCGTTCGCCTTCGGTCGGCGGTTGGATAAAGACTTTACCGAAGCATCCTACCGTCAGGGATAAATGGCGGTCCCCGCCTTGAGGGTAAATAGGCTAAGCCTGTGAATGAATGGAATGTTAATACTCGAAGCGGACACGGGTTCGACTCCCGTCAGCTCCATTTATAGCGATCGCCAGTCTGCTTAGGGCAAGACTGCAGGACAATTTACTGCTGCGCCGAGTGCTTTCTGGTGGGGTTTCCCTTACCCTTTCAAACCCAGGTTAAGGTCTTAAGCCCCTTGTTCAGGGGTCGGCGGATTTACGTCGCCTGATACCAGGATCGGAGTGATCTTAGGGGTCTTCAGCAAACGGGCCAGCGCTATATAAACTTTTTTGTGCTTTATTGAATATTTTTCTGGGTGACGTTCCTGGATAGTGATTCACGATTTTCGTGTGCCTATACTTGGTAATGAAGCATGGAAATGGTTGATCGGCTTGGAACTGTCCCGTGCTTCGTGGCCAGTATCTTTGGGCTGATGACCTGTGAGCGCTCCTCAATATAAAAACAACGGCTTTCCCCTTTGGAAGTACCTGACTCAACCCGTTTTTAGCCAGTCCTATGTTACCCGCTTAAATCCTTGGAAATTTTGGCGAGTATATCGGATCCAATATCTGGAACGCTGTCTGGAGAAGGAATGCCAGCCAGGCGAGTATTTTAATTCTTAATGACATAGGTTGGCTTTTTTCTGGTTTAAATCTTAAAAACAAAACTGCACGCGATCCTAAAGAGTGCGTGCAGTTTTTGATTCTATAGGTGTTTTCACCGATCACGAAAGAAATACCCTGGTGCTATGAAATAGCTGGCATGATCCCCTGTTCAATGGCTGGTTTGGTCATCATTTCTTGATACTTCATCATTGCTTCATAAACCGGCTAAAGGGGAGCGGTCTGAATGGGGCCAAAAGCCTCCCACGGGAATCAGTCCTGAAACTGTTGCTCGTAGAAGTAGGCGTAGCGATCGCCCTTCGCCAGCAGTTCTGTATGGGTGCCCACCTCGACAATTTCACCGCGATCGAGGACGACGATGCGATCGGCGCTGCGGATGGTGGCGAGGCGGTGGGCAATGATAAAAGCGGTGCGATCGCCCATCAGCCGTTCCAGCGCTTCTTGCACTAACTTTTCTGACTCGGAGTCGAGGGCCGAGGTGGCCTCATCCAGAATTAGGATGCGGGGATCAAGCAAGACCGCGCGGGCAATGGCAATGCGCTGGCGTTGCCCCCCCGAGAGATTCACCCCCCGCTCCCCCACCCAAGAATGATAGCCCTGGGAAAACTGACTGATGAACTCATGGGCATTGGCCACCTTGGCGGCGGCTTCCACCGCCTCTAGATCAAAGTGCTTTTGGCCAAAGGCAATGTTTTCGGCAATGGTGCCGGAAAATAGCACCGTTTCCTGGGGGACAATCCCAATCTGACGCCGCAGGCTCTTGAGAGTTACGGTGGTGATATCGATCCCATCCACCAGAATTTGCCCGCCCTGGGGATCATAGAACCGGGGCAAGAGATTGACGAAGGTGGTTTTACCCGCCCCCGAAGAGCCCACTAAGGCAATTTTTTCGCCCGGTTGCGCCATTAAGCTCAACTGCTTCAGAATCGGTTCCCCTGGCTGGTAGCTAAAGGATACGTTCCGGTATTCCACCTTGCCCGTGACCGCTGGTAGGGCGATGGCTTGGGCCTGTTCCTGCACGGCGGGTTGAATGGCAAACAGCTCGAAAATGCGGTCCACCGAGGCTTCAGCTTCTTTAAAGAGGTTGTAGTTCTCGGTGGTGTGGGTCACTGGGTCAATCAGTAAGAGAGCCGCCGCCATATAGCTACCGAAGGCTTCGCCGGTGAGGTTGTCCACGGCGATTTGCCAACTGCCCACCATAAAGATGCACAGCACAATCAGAGCATAGAGGAACCCCACCACGGGATACTGCACCGCCAGTAACCAGGCGGCTTGGTACCGGGCGCTGCGATTGCGCTCGGATTCTTCAGTAAAGCGGTCGATGGCGTAGTCTTCGGCGGCAAAGGCCCGCACCAGCCGAATGCCGCTGAACACCTCCGTGAGTTGGGAAGAGAGGTCAGAGATGCGGTTTTGGCTGCGGTGGGAGTATTTCAGCATTTGTTCCCCAAACCACCCCACCAAAAAGGCTAGGGCCGG
>JAQCHG010000036.1 GCA_027619675.1 Cyanobacteriota bacterium | reverse complement strand
GGGGGATTGAGGCCGGAATGGTTGGGGAGTCTGGGTTGAATGGACGATCGCGAAGGAGCTGGAATTCAAATTCCCGGCGGGGTATGGGGCGCATCCCGGATCCCGTCTCTGGCGGGATCCGGGATGAGTGGTCGCGATCTACGGGTTGTTTGTTTTTTGTTCGATATTAATGAAATTCGGGTTTGCAACTATATTCAGATCCGATTTAAAGCACTGAGACTAATTCTTGGGCCTTTGAAAGCCTGAGAGGCTTTTTTAGCCTCCATAGACTCTGAAATCAGCTTCTTTTCCCTAAGTGCGTCCTTTGCAGGGGCCGGAGCGATCGCCATAATCCAAATCAAGCCGAAAATCTCCGCTGCCCTCGGGCGGCCATGGACCGAGCAGTTTCTGTTTCGCGATCGTGACCGCCCAACGCGCAGCCTTCCCCCTCAGCTAGGCGTCACATTTTCCTTCGCACCCTGGCATAGACCTTTTAGGAGACTCTCCCTGTGAAACTTTCCGTCTACGGCAAAGGTGGCATTGGCAAATCCACCACCAGTTGCAATATCTCCGTCGCCCTCGCCAAGCGCGGCAAAAAGGTGCTGCAAATTGGTTGCGACCCCAAGCATGACAGCACCTTCACCCTCACCGGGTTCCTGATTCCCACCATCATCGACACCCTGCAAGAGAAAGACTTCCACTACGAAGACATCTGGCCTGAGGACGTGATCTACAAGGGCTACGGGGGCGTGGACTGTGTGGAAGCGGGCGGTCCCCCGGCGGGGGCAGGCTGCGGCGGCTACGTGGTGGGGGAAACCGTCAAGCTGCTGAAGGAACTCAACGCCTTCGACGAATATGACGTGATTCTCTTTGACGTGCTGGGGGATGTGGTGTGTGGCGGTTTTGCCGCCCCCCTGAACTATTCCGACTACTGCATGATCGTGACGGACAACGGCTTTGACGCCCTGTTTGCCGCCAACCGCATCGCCGCCTCGGTGCGAGAAAAGTCCCGCACCCATACCCTGCGGCTGGCGGGGCTGATCGGCAACCGCACCTCCAAACGGGACCTCATCGACAAGTACGTCGAGCATGTGCCCATGCCCGTGCTGGAAATTTTGCCCCTGATTGAGGACATCCGCATTTCCCGCGTTAAGGGCAAAACCATTTTTGAAATGGCGGAGACGGATCCCTCCCTGGATGCGGTGGCCCAGTATTACCTCAACATTGCCGACCAGATCCTGGCCCGCCCCGAAGGGGTGGTGCCCCAGGACGCCCAGGATCGGGAACTGTTTGCCCTGCTGTCGGACTTCTACTTGAATCCGCCTGCGGATGCGCCCCAGCAGCAACAGGATGAACTGGACCTGATGATGGTCTAGCCCCCATCCCGTCCGATTGATTTTGTCTGAATCGTGATGCGTCTAGATTTCGTGGGCCGTTGCTGGGCTATCCTCTATTTTCGATAGATTTCTTCTATCATGAGGCGTTTACAAGCAACGGATTGAGGCAGAGTGATGGCCTTCTTCGAGAACTTCACCTCGGTGATCCGCCAGAAATGGCTGGACTATGTGCAAGCCAACCGCCCTTGGTTGACGCTGCAAATGCGGCAGACTTCGGTGAGAACCCCCGATGGTGGTCGGCGTCCGTCGTCGTTCCTCATCCTCGGGGTGGTGAATGCCCTGGAGCCGAAGCTCTCTAACCTGATGGTGCCCTTTTACCAACTCAACTCCGATGAGGATGCGTTGGTGGAGGTGTTGGGGCTCAACTTTGATCCCGAGATGGCCCTCGATAATGGCAGCGTGCCCCCCACGTTGGATGCGGAGGAGACGCCCCTGCTGGACTCTGCCGACGATCTGTAGCCCTACGATCGCCCCCATCCCTTTGGGTAAAGCCCTAGGGCTGGGTCCGGTAGAGACCCTTCTGGGTGATGGTTACGAACCCTGGTTACGGACCATCGCCCCCAGCCTGTCCGGCGCGATCGCCCCCTAGACGGTCACGGTTCCCCTCTGGCCCCAAAACGGCCCCAAAATGGCCCCCAGCAAGGCTCACAAGCAAGGCCCCTCAGAAAGGAACCCCCATGACCCTGGCACAACCTGCAACCCAAAACCTTGAGTTCGACTGCGAAACGGGCAATTACCATACCTTTTGCCCCATTAGCTGCGTTGCTTGGCTCTATCAAAAAATTGAAGACAGCTTCTTCCTGGTAATCGGCACCAAGACCTGTGGCTACTTTCTACAAAACGCCATGGGGGTGATGATTTTTGCCGAGCCCCGCTACGCCATGGCGGAGCTAGAGGAAGGGGATATTTCCGCCCAGCTCAATGACTATGCGGAATTGAAGCGCCTCTGTGAGCAGATTAAGCGCGATCGCAACCCCTCCGTTATCGTCTTCATCGGCACCTGTACCACCGAGATCATCAAAATGGATCTCGAAGGGCTGGCCCCCAAACTGGAAGCAGAAATCGGCATTCCCATCGTGGTGGCCCGCGCCAATGGGCTCGACTACGCCTTCACCCAAGGGGAAGACACGGTGCTAGCCGCCATGGCCCACCGTTGCCCCACCAGCGCTGAGGTCAAAACCGAAGCCGAAAAAGAAGAGCGTAACGGCATTCAAAAGCTGCTGAGCTTTGGCCGCAAGAAGGAAGAAGACCCAGCGGCCACCGAGGCGGAGTACCACGATCACCCCAACCTCGTGCTGTTTGGCTCAGTCCCCGACCCCATCGTCACCCAAATGACCCTAGAGCTGAAAAAGCAGGGCATCAAGGTGGGTGGGTGGCTCCCCACCAAGCGCTATACAGAACTGCCCGTGCTGGATGAGGGGGATTACGTCATCGGCATGAACCCCTTCCTCTCCCGCACCGCCACCACCCTGATGCGCCGCCGCAAGTGCAAGCTGATCGGTGCCCCCTTCCCCATTGGCCCCGACGGCACCCGCGCCTGGATTGAGAAAATCTGCTCGGTGTTTGGCATCGAACCCCAAGGTCTAGAAGAGCGGGAAGCCAAAATCTGGGAATCCCTGGAGGACTACCTCGCGATCATTCGCGGCAAGTCGGTGTACTTCATGGGGGATAACCTGCTGGAAATTTCCCTGGCCCGGTTCCTGATCCGCTGCGGCATGACGGTGCCGGAAATCGGCATCCCCTACATGGACAAGCGCTATCAAGCGGCGGAGTTGGCGCTGCTGGAGAAAACCTGCGCCGACATGGGGACAGCCTTGCCGAAAATCATTGAAAAACCCGACAACTACAACCAACTCCAGCGCATCCAGGCCACCCAACCGGATCTGGTGATCACAGGGATGGCCCACGCTAACCCCCTGGAGGCGCGGGGCATCAACACCAAGTGGTCGGTGGAGTTCACCTTTGCCCAAATCCACGGCTTCACCAACGCCCGCGACATTCTGGAACTGGTCACCCGGCCCCTGCGCCGCAACAGTAGCCTGCGGGATTTGGGCTGGGACAAGCTGGTGAAGGAAGAAGCCACCGTATAGCCGTGGCTTAAAACCCAACACACAGGGCTGATGCAGCCCCCCCGCTGATCCCATCCGGGCTAAATCTCCGACTCACTGGCTTAAAACCCAACACGCAGGACTGGTCCCCCCTGCACTAGGGGCTTCAGCCCCTTACCCCAACGGCAAGCTGGGGATGCAGGGGGGCGTCAGTCCCAACCCGACAAAGCCCCATTGGCAGTGGCCAGTGGGGCTTTGCCATGGCAAACGGGGCCTGAGCCGTCGCTGCACTGACCAGCATCCTTCAGCCATGGCCCAGATAGGCATCAACCAGGGCGGCTACCGCGATGCTAGGGCTCGCTCATCCCGCCGCATCCGTAGCCGACACCGACGGCAGGGCATTCTCAGCCCCATTCACCTGCCCCGCCAGGGAAACCATCACCAGTTCCCCTGGCCCATCCGAGGGACTAGCGGCTAGGTCAAACCAAAAGGTGGTGCCCACCCCCACTTCACTAATCAGGTGTACCTGGCTGCCGTGCTTCTCAATGATGTTTTTCACAATGGATAGGCCCAAGCCTGTACCCTCCAGGGTGTGAACGCGATTTTCGACCCGGAAAAAGCGATCGAAGATGGCCTCCTGATCCTCCTGAGCAATGCCCATACCCGTGTCGGCCACCTCCACCCGTACATATTCCGTTAGACCATGCATGGGGTTGGTCTGGGGCAGGCAATAGGCGTGAATGGCCACATGGCCCCCGGCCTCGGTGAACTTGAGGGCGTTGCCCACCAAATTGACAAACACCTGCAAGAGCAAATCATAGTTGCCCCGCAGGAGGGGTAGGTCCGACTCAATGTGGTGGGCCAGGGTGATTTGTTTATCGCGGGCGTTGAGTTGATAGGTCCGTAGGGTTTGCTCAATGGGTTGGGCAATGTCTACGGCATCAAACTGATAGCGACGGTTGGACTCCAGGCGGGAAAGATCCAACACATCGTTTACGAGGCGGGTGAGGCGATCGGTTTCGTGGTTGGCCGTATCGAGGAATTCCCGGCGCTCCGTTTCACTCAGTTCCTCCCCATATTCATGGAGGGTCTCAATGAAGGATTTGATGTTGAACAGGGGGGTGCGCAGCTCGTGGGAGACATTGCTGATGAACTGGCTCTTGGCCTCGTTGAGGGCCACCTCACGGGTAATGTCCTGCACCGTCAGGGCGATGCCCTTGACGTTTTCTCGGGACTGATCCCGCACGGTATTCAGCAGAATTCGCACGGTGCGGTTGGTGGGTTCCGTCAGGGCAACGCGAAATTCCATCCCCTCCGAGTCCCCGGCGACGGCTTGAAACAGGGGCCGGGTCAACTGCATCCGCACCGGATTGGGGAAGTTCTCTAGGGCGCTGGCCCCCAGCAAGTCCCGGCCTTCCCAGCCAAAGATGCGGCGGGCGGTGGGATTCACCAATACGATCGCCATGTTGATGTCGATCAAAATCGCCCCATCGGCGATGGTGGACACCAGGGTTTCCAGCTTGGCTTTCTCGGCGGTGAGTTCCTCAATGTTCTGGGCTTCGTAGCGCTCTAGGCGCTCCGCCATGTCGTTAAAACTGAGAATCAATTCCCCCAGTTCTCCCCCTAGGGGTAGGTCAATGCGCTGCCTGAAGTTGCCGCTGGCGATGTTACGCACCCCAGTCAGCAACTCTTTAATGGGCTGGGTAATGGTGAGGGCGTTGAATACAGCCCCCAAAATCACCATCACCCAGATGGAAACGAAGACGGCGACGGTGACATCCCGCGTCAGGTGGGAGGACGCCACCACCGTAGGATTGGGGTTAATGCCCAGGGCGAGGACGCCGAGGTATCGCCCCTCGTAGTTGATGGGTACAAATACATCGGTGACCTCCCCAGCGGGGGTGAGGTGCTGGCGCACAAAGGGCAGGTCGGCGCTCTTGGCATAGCCCTCGGGGAGCTGCATCCGTCGCCGCAGGGTAAGGGAGTTTTGCACCGCTGCCTCGGAGTAGGGGATGCCAAAAAAGATGGCCCCGTCTTCGTCGGCGTACAGCATGTAGCGGACGCTGGAGGTGCTTTGGTAAAAGCTGTAGGAAAAGCGGGCCAGTTCGCTGCGATCGCCCTCGTACACCATGGGGGCCACATTGGCCGCCAGCAGGAGTCCTAGGTCCCGGCCAAAGCGGGTGTCATTGAGTCGCGCATCGGCCTGAATCGAGTTCACCGCCCAAAAGGTCAACCCACTCATCAGCAGGGAGACCACCAGGGTGGCCCCCGCCATCAACCGCGTTTGCAGGGTGAAATCCCCCCACCAACGCACGACTAAATCCCGGAGTTCTCGTAGCAGTTTGATCAAGATCTTGGCTACCCAAGGGTGATGGGCTGGTCCCGCTGGGAGCGCACCCACCACGGGTCTACAAACCGGGGTGCGCCCATTGGGCCGTTGGCAAACAATAGCCCCATTGTGGCACGGACCGTCAAAGCCACCACGGCCCAATGCGGGATCCTTAATCCCGCTTGATCACTGGGCGATCGCGATCGCGGCGGCAGGCGGCGGCCACAGCACAGGCTCTCGGCGTTCCCATGGCTGCCCCTCAGCCCCAGCGACCCAGTCCGCCACCTCCAAGGCCCCGCCGTCCCTAAGGGCCAGGGTTATTGGCCCCAATCCCGCACCCGGTAGCCGATATCTTTGCGGTAGTAGATGCCGTCAAACTCAATGGCGGCGATCGCCCCATAGGCCCGCTGCAAAGCCGCCCCAAAGCTATCCCCCAGGGCGGTCACCCCCAGCACCCGGCCCCCATAGGCCAGTACCTGTCCGCCCTTAAATTGGGTGCCCCCATGGAAGACCACGGCTCCGGCTTCAGTCGCCGCCTCCAGCCCAGAGATGGTCATGCCCTTTTCATGGCTGCCGGGATAGCCAGCGGCGGCGGCCACCACGCAGGCGGCGGCCTGGGCCTTCCACTCAATTGGCGGCAGGTCCTCTAGCCGCTGTTCAATGCAGGCCAGCAGAATGTCATCTAGGGGGGTTTCTAGCAGGGGCAAGATCACCTGGGTTTCGGGATCACCAAAGCGACAGTTAAATTCCACCACCTTGGGGGTGCCGTCGGGGGTGATCATCAAGCCCGCATAGAGCACCCCCCGGTAGTCAATGCCGCGATCGCGCAGGGCGGCGATCGCCGGTTCCAAAATCGTCGTCTGTACCCGATCCAGCAGCTCCGGTGGCACCACGGGGGTCGGGGCATAGGCCCCCATGCCCCCGGTGTTGGGGCCGGTGTCCCCCTCGCCAATTGGCTTGTGGTCCTGGGCGGGCACCAGGGGACGAATGGTGAGGCCATCAGTTACCGCCAGCACCGACGCTTCCTGACCCGTCAGATATTCCTCAATCACCAGTCGCTGGCCCGCTGCCCCAAATTGCCCCCCAAAGGCGGCGGCGATCGCAGCTTTGGCCTCCTCCACAGACTGGGCGACGGTCACCCCCTTCCCTGCCGCTAAACCATCGGCCTTCACCACGATGGGTGCCCCCTGGGCCTCCACGTAGGCGATCGCCGGGGCCGCTTCTGTAAAGGTGGCGGCAGCGGCGGTGGGGATACCAGCGGCAGCCATTAGGTCCTTGGCCCAGGCCTTACTGGCCTCAATTTGTGCCCCCGCCTGACTGGGGCCAAACACCGCTAACCCTTCCGCCTGCAAGGCATCGACAATGCCATCCGCCAGGGGCTGCTCAGGACCCACCACCACCAGGGAAAGGTTATTCACCAAGGCGACCCGAGCAATTCCTTCAAAATCGCTGGGATTCAGGGCTAAGTTGCGACAACCCGCTAAGGTCGCCGTGCCCCCATTGCCCGGTATGCACACCACTTCGCTGACTTGGGGGGACTGCAACAGTTTCCAGGCGAGGGCATGTTCTCGTCCGCCGTTGCCAATGACCAGGGCCTTCACACACAACGTCTCCGTCAGCGCTCAATCCGGCTATTGTCTCATGGGGTTGTCCTAAATTTGGGGCTGGAAATTCTGGTTTTTGGCTCTGTTTTCGTAAAAACCCCAATCTATCCGGGCTTTGGGTCAAAATGGATAAAGCGCAAGCAAGATTCAGGGCTGCACTTCGTCGTCTCAATCTCCCCCCGCACCCATGTTATGGGGTTTAGACAACTTCCCCCATGGCCCCAACAAATTTGACCGGATGGCCTACCTGTCCTTATGGATCATGGGCTAGCGCCGTCAGCGTGCCAGGCGGTTCCGTGATCAAGAGTGAACTGTCTAGTGGTCCTGGGGCATTGTCTCTGGGGGTGGTGAGCAACTGCCGCTGTTTCGGCTGTTCGATTACGGACTTCATCTACCATGACTGAGCGATCGCTGGCCCAGAAGGACCTGAATACCTTGTCGGATATGACGCCAGGCAAACCGGACAGCGCTCACCTCCATCAAGATGTGGTGGCGTTACAGCAAGAGGTACTAGAGTTGCGGGCGACCCTGCGCGATCGCAACCGCCTGCTGGCAGACACCCAGCAAGAAAAATCAGACCTAGAGCGACGCTTTCTAGAGCAAACCGCTGCCCTGCGGGAGTCCAACGACACCCTGGTGGCGGAAATTGTCGAGCGCAGCCAGGCCGAACATGCCCTGCGGGCCGCCCGCGACCAGCTCCAGGCCATCCTCGATGCCGTCCCCGGCATTGTGTCGTGGATTAGCGATGATCTCCGCTACCTGGGGGTGAACAAGCACCTGGCCAAGACCTTCAACATGCCGGTGGAAGCCTTCCACAACCAGGACATTGGCTTCCTCCACACCAGCACCGAGTTCATTCAGTTTGTCAAAGACTTCTTTCAAAGCAGCCAGCAGGACGCCTATCGGGAAATTAGCGCCCAGGTGGGGGGCTCAAAACGGCGCTTCTTAATCGTTGCCCAGAAATACAACAACGGCAAAGCTGCCTTCACCGTCGGTATTGACATCACAGAGCGCAATCAGGCAGAAGAGGCCCTGCGCCAGGCCGAGGCCAAGTACCGCAACATCTTTGAAAATACCGTCGAAGGCATCTTTCAAACCACCCTCGATGGGCGCTATCTCAGTGCGAACCCGGCCCTAGCCCGCATCTACGGCTACGGCAGTCCGGCTGACATGATGGATTCCCTCACCAGCATTCAGCAACAGCTCTATGTGGAACCCGCCCGCCGGGAAGCCTTTGTCGCCCAGTTGCAGCAGGATGGGGCCGTCACCGACTTTGAATCCGAGGTGTACCGCAAAGACGGCACCATCATCTGGATTTCGGAAAATGCGCGGGCAGTCTACGACGACGACCAACAGGTGCTCTATTACGAAGGCACCGTCGAAGACATCACCCACCGCAAGGAAACGGAGGCAGCCCTCCAGCAGGCCAATGAAGAACTCGAGCAACGGGTCGCTCGCCGCACCGCTGCCCTGACGGAATCTAACCAGCGCCTGCTATCGGAAATTCGCGAACGCCATCGTATCGAAGAAGCCCTGCGCAGTTCTGAAGCGGAACTGCGGGCGCTGTTTGCGGCCATGACCGATGTGATTACGGTGTTTGATGC
>JAQCHG010000035.1 GCA_027619675.1 Cyanobacteriota bacterium | reverse complement strand
CCACCAAATACGTGGCCTCTGGGGTTTGTAGGGCCTCGAAGGGAATCCGGTTCAGTTGCCCGTCTGGAGCAATCAGCACCTGGTCAAAACCCTGCCACTGGGTTTGGATGGGGTCCACCACCAGGGCCGACAGGTGGCGGGCGGCGGGACCAGGATCGCGGGCGGGATCCCGTAGGCTCGCCACAAAGGCGGCCACGGCGGCATCGATCGCCGCTGCTTCCCCCAAGTCCATGCTTTGCTGGGTGCCGTCAGGGAACAGCAGATAGACGCCGTAGCGATCGCCCCCCCAGCGATCGCTGGGGGTCCCCGCCCCCCCAAACCGAAAGGGACGATAGCGGACGTATTCCACCAGAACGGCATCAGCGGGCAACTGGGCCGCCACCGCCGCCACGGTGACCGGTGGCTCCGGGGCCAGTTGGGCCTGGAGATCGGGGCTGAGTTGGACCTGGAGGCGACGGGCTTCCGTGGTCAGGGCCGTCAGTTGGGCGGTGTAGGCATCGCTGGATAGAGGGCCGGGGTTAAACACCAGGGCAGCCCGCTGGCGCTGCACCTGCTGTAACGCCGTCAGCAGGGCCTGATCCGCCGCTGTGGAGGTCTGGCGTTGGCGATGCTGCTGGGCGGCCACATCCAGCAGGCGTCCCTTGCGCCGTAGCAGGGTGGTCAGGGCCAGGTCCGTGGCAGCAGGTTGGGACGGGCGGGTTTGCAAATCGAGGCCGATCGCCAGATAGGTGTTGCCGACAAACTGGGCCACATAGGCTCGTCGGGCCTCATCATCCAACTGCACCAGGGTTTCCCGCAGCAGGTTTTCTTCCAGAGCTAACCCCGCCGCTAGGGCCGCGATCGCCCCAGCGGTGTCCCCCAGGGCTTGGGCCAACACCCCCTGCTGGGTCAGGGTTTGGGCCACATCAGGATGGCTAGGGCCAAGGGTTTCTTGACGCAGGGTCAAAGCCGTTTGCAGGGGTATCCACCCCGCCGCCGCATCCCCCTGGGCGTGGTAGACCAGGGCCAGGTTGTTCCAACTGGTGGCCAGGGACAACAGGCGGCCTAACGCGCCATAGGCGGCGATCGCCCGTTGCAGCCCCGCCGCCGCTTCGGGGTAGCGGCCCAGCCCCCACTGGGCCAAGGCGAGATTATTGGCGCTGACGGCTAAATCGGGATGGTTGGCAGGCAGTTGGGCCGTCCGCAGGGTGAGGGCCTGCTGCAACAAATCTGCGGCTTCCTCGTAGCGGCCTTGATCTTGATATAGCAACCCCAAATTGTTGAGCACCGTGGCCACAAACAGGTGGTCAGCCCCGTAGGCACGACGGTAGAGGGCCAGGGTTTGTTGAAACAGCGCTTCGGCCTCGTCGTAACGCCCCTGGGCTTGGTAGACCCCCGCCAGCCCATTCAGGCTTTGCCCCACATCGGGGTGAGCTGGCCCCAGTTGGGTCTGCCGCAGGGCGATCGCCGCCCCATAGTCTCGAATGGCGTCACCGTAGCGCCCCTGGGCAGCCCGTAAACTGGCTAGGCGGTTCAAGCCATCGGCGATGGCGGGATCACTGACTCCCAAGGTGGCCCGCCGCACCGCTAGGGCCGCTTGCAGGTGATCCGCCGCTTCGTCATAGCGACCCTGGGTTTGGTACACACTGCCCAGTTCCCCCAGGGCTTCGCCCAGGGCCTGTTGGTTGGCGTCCTCCTCGCGGGTCTGCAACAGGGCGATCGCCGCTTCATAGTGTTCAATGGCGGCGGGGCTCTGCCCCAGGGCCTGATGCAGACGGGCCAAGCTGATCAAGACCGTGGCGATGTAGGGATGATGCTCCCCAAGGGTTTGCCGATACAGATCCAGCGCCGCTGTCATGAGGGCGATCGCCGTATCGTAGTCCCCCTGGTCATAGGCAGTGGTCGCGGCGGCGGTCCATTGGGCCGCCTGTTCTAGGGGCGGGATTGCCGTTTGTGCCCCCGCCGCCAGGGGCCAGGGGACGAGCCCAAGCCAGGTCAGTAACCCCCCCAGGGCGATCGCCCCCCAATCCCGTCTACGGCTGCTCGGTCTTGTGATCCGTTCTGCGGGTTTCACCATGGCATCTTTCACAGTTGTGAATCGGATGTGAAGTTGACGAGAACGTACGCAAGATACCCCCAAATTCTCGGCGTTTCCATTGGGCAAGGGGCTTCAGTGCCTAGTGCGCCTCAGTTTCCTGGTGCATTATTTCCTGGTGCATTAATGGGGTCACACAACCCTGATCATCCTGATCATGAAGTAGAGATGAAGAGATAGGGCCATACCAGCCCCAGCATGAAGCTTTAATGAAGGCTCCGTAACTTTACCGAGGATTAACCTGTCCTCAGCCATCCGTTAATGCTCACTCAGTATTTTCCAGAGTGCTGAGTGTTTTTAGGCACTCCAGCGGTCACCGAAGCTGGCCCTTGCCTCCCCCCAGATGATCTGTGCTTCCTCGTCGCCAGATATTTGTGCGGGGGCAGGGGCTAGCTGTGTGCTGTCTATGGCTGTCCCTGCTTACCCACTATGCTGATTCGCAATCTACTCACCGCTGCTGCCCCCTGTGCGCTCCTGCTGGGGGCGATCGCCACCCCCGCCTCAGCCTTTAGTTTGACCCCCCTCAGCACCTACGAAACGGGGGTCTTTGACGGCGGAGCGGCGGAAATCGCCACCTTCGCCCCTGGGGTGAATCGCCTGTTTGTCACCAATGCCAACCTCAACACCATTGACATTCTGAATCTGTCTGATGAGGGGGTGTTGAGCCTGTTCAGCACCATCGACATCAAGGCTCTTGACCTGGGGGGGATCAATAGCGTCGCCTTCAACGACCGGGGCTACATTGCCGCCGCCGTTGCCGCCAAAAATGCTCAGGATCCAGGCAGCGTGCTGTTCTTCGACCTCAATGGGATTTACCAAAATGCCGTGCAGGTGGGCTCCCTGCCCGACATGCTCACCTTTACCCCCGACGGCAACAAGCTGCTGGTGGCGAACGAAGGTGAACCTTCTGGGTACGAAGATGGGGACGTGGATCCGGAAGGATCCGTCAGCATTATTGATGTCTCCGGCGGCATTGGCAGCTTGACCAACGGGGATGTCACAACCGCCACCTTCAATCAATTTGACGCCCAGAAGCAAGCCTTGATTGATGCCGGGGTTCGGATCTTTGGGCCGGGGGCCAGCGTTTCCCAAGACCTAGAGCCGGAATACATTGCCGTGTCCCCCGATGGCAAAACCGCCTACGTCAGCCTGCAAGAAAACAACGCCTTTGGCATTTTGGATCTGGAAACCGGGGAATTCACCGACATCGTGCCCTTGGGATACAAGAACCACAATCTGCCGGGGAATGGGCTAGATGCCAGCAACCGGGACGATAGCATCAACATCCAAAATCACCCCGTCTTCGGGATGTACCAGCCCGACGCGATCGCCACCTACGAAGTAGATGGCAAAACCTACATCGTCAGCGCCAACGAAGGGGACGCTCGGGATTATGACGGATTCTCTGAAGAAGACCGGATTGGCGACTTAACCCTAGACCCCGACGCCTTTCCCAATGCAGACGTATTGCAGGAAAACGAAAATCTAGGTCGCCTGAATATCACCAACACCTTGGGAGACACCGACAACGACGGCGACTTCGATCAGCTCTTTTCCTACGGGGCGCGGTCCTTCTCTATCTGGGATGCCGAAGGCAAGTTGGTGTGGGACAGTGGCGATCAGTTTGAGCAAATTCTCGCCAATTTACTCCCTGAAAATTTCAACGCCACCAACGACGACAACGACTCCTTCGACAACCGCAGTGACGATAAAGGCCCTGAACCCGAAGGAATCACCATCGGCATGGTGGGTGGCCGCATCTATGCCTTCATTGGCCTAGAGCGGGTTGGGGGCATCATGATGTACGACATCACCGACCCCAACAATCCCCAGTTCGTCAACTACGTCAACAACCGCAACTTTAGCGCCGATGCAGAAACCCCCGAAGCCGGAGATCTGGGGCCGGAAGGGGTGCTCTTCATCCGCCGCGATCAGAGCCCCACGGGTAAGGCCCTGGTGGTGGTCACCAACGAGATCAGCGGCAGCACCACGGTCTACGCGGCGTCTGTGCCAGAACCGGGTACCGCCATGGGGCTGCTGACCCTCGGGGCCGTAGGGGTGGGCGTGCTGGGCCGTAAGGGGCAGCGTTCTAGCCACAACTAGCAGCCCTCGTGATCTCCGCGTCCTGAGCTGGATGGGCGTGGAGGCCACAGACGGATGGTTAGCCAACGGTTCTGGAACAGCCGAGGACCGTCTTTTTGAATAAAACGTCCGTATTACCGGAGGGGAACTTAACAGTATTCCCCTCCGGTTTTGTCTATAGTTTTGAGGATTTTACGGCTAAACCCGTAGATTCTTTGTGTCACGACCGTTGAGCAAATGTATCATTCGTGAGACAGTCGGGCGATTTCACCGTCGTTGAAAGATCCCGACCCTGCCTCATCCTGAAGGTTCTCTGGAGTCGTCCTGCCGCCACCTTGTGCGGATCTTGATCGCGGTGTGGGCTATCCCGCCGCGATGGCTGAAAAACGGTCCTCAGGGACCATCGCCCCTGCATTCTGCCCCGCCATGCTGCTAACTCTGCTCACCCAAATTCTGCTGTGGGCCGCCGTCGGACTCCTGATCTGGTATGTGCTGCTCAAGTTCATTCCCCGCAAGTTCTTAACTTGGTTTGGGGGAGCCATTGTCTTGGCTTTAATTGTGCTGGCCTTCGTTGATCCCAACGATGAAACCATCGGTACCCTCTGGCGCATTATCTCCATGCCCCTCACCCCCTTGGGGGGATCGGTGCTGCTGCTGGCCATTGCCCTGGCGGAGGGACCCAAGAAAATCAAAAGCCAGTACGTGATTGCGGCCCTGGCCATTTTGTTGGTGTCCAGCGTGCCCCTGTTTGCCCGCACCCTGGTGGGTCAGGCAGAAGATTCTGTACGGCAGGCCTATGAGGCCCAGCGGGGCATCTGTACCGATGTCTGTCCGGTGGATGTACCGGAGACCGCCCCCCTCAACCGGGTGGTCACCCTGGTGGTGATGGGGGAAAACATGGACGTGATCAGTCCAGCGGAAAACCTGCCCAGCCAAATTGATGCGGTGAGCGGTGACATTGACCCCAGCCTGACCACGCGCTTGATCAGCGCTGGGCGACTCTACGACATCCTGCGGCGCAACGGCAGCGATCCCTTTGTGATTGTCACCGCTGGCCCCGCCTACGGCAGTGCGGAAGAAAAGGCCAATAAGGAACAGGTGCTGCGCCAACTGCTCACCAGTAATGGGGTTCCGGCTGGGGCGATCGCCAGCATTAACAACGCCGGCATGGATGTGAATCGCATCGTGCGGGAGGTGCGGCAGTTCATGGAAGAACGGCAACTGATCAGCCCCGAGGGGGGCAACCGTCGGGATGCCAACCGGGTGGCGATCGTCGCCCCCGCCCTGACCATGCGCCGCACCGCCCTCGCCTTTGAAAAACGCGGTCTAGACGCTGTGGCCTGGCCCACGGATCTCTATGGCAGCAGCAGCATTCGCGCCAGCGACACCCTGGCCGTGCTCTCTAACCTTGTGCCCAGTGTAGAGGCCCTGCGCCTCACCACCCGCTATTGGAACGAGTTGCTCACCTCCATGTACTACTTCCTGCGGGGGTGGCTACCGGGCTTCAACGTCACCTGGAGCAAGGTGGTGGAGATTATTCCCTCGCCGTAAGATCCCCTTGGCTTTGCCCTGGAAGGACAGCGATCGCCCCATCAAGCGGGCGATCGCTGTCCTTCCAGGGCCGTGGACAATCCAACCCAGTTGCTTGGTTACCCGACGGTGACGGCTCCTGGCTAATGGGTGGGAATGGGCTTGGCCCTGCTGCCCCGGTTAGGATTCCGTCGTTGATTGTCCACACGGCCTAGGATGGGAAAGCAGCGCAAATGGAAATTGGATGGCGCGATCTCATCTGCAAAAGCTCGGGGCCTACCTCAAACCCCACTGGCGGCAGGCATCCCTAGGGGTGCTGGCCCTCCTGTTGGTGAATATCGTTGGGGTTTGGATTCCCCTGCTGATTCGTGACGGCATTGACCAACTGCGGGTCAGCTTTAGCCTTGGACAAATTTCCCAATATGCCGGGATCGTACTGTTGCTGGCCTCCATCATGTGGGGCATCCGCATGGGCTCACGGATTTTGCTGTTTGGCGTTGGTCGCCAGGTGGAATTTGACCTCAAGCAGAATATCTTTGAGCACCTGCTGGCTATGGAGCCCACCTACTTTGCTCAAAATACGCCGGGGGAATTGATCAGCCGCGCCACCAGTGATGTGGAAAACGTGCGTCGCCTGCTGGGGTTTGCGGTGCTGAGCCTGGTGAATACCCTATTTGCCTACGCCCTCACTGTGCCGGTGATGCTATCCCTCAGCGTGCGGCTGACGGTGGTGGCGCTGCTGGTGTATCCGGTCATGTTGATCCTGGTGCAGGTGTTTAGCCACCGCCTGCGCAATCAGCAGTTGCGGGTGCAGCAGGCCACCTCTCGCCTCAGCGATTTGATTCAAGAGGACATGAGCGGCATCGCCCTGATCAAGATCTACGCCCAGGAAGATAACGAACGCCAAGCCTTTGCCGCCCTCAACGACGACCTGCTGGATGCCAACCTCACCCTGGCCCGCACCCGCAACACCCTGTTTCCCCTGTTGGGGGGCTTGGCCAGCATTAGTTTGCTGGTGATCCTGGCCTCCGGGGCGGGGGAAATCGCCAACGGGGCGCTGACCGTTGGCGATTTTGTGGCGATGATTTTATACGTGGAGCGGCTGGTGTTCCCCACGGCTCTACTGGGGTTCACCATCACCGCCTACCAACGGGGGGAGGTGAGCATCGATCGCGTCGAAGCCATCCTCACCAGCCAACCCAAAATCGCCAATGGTCCCCAGCCCCTGACCCTGATCCCCAGCCAAATTCAGGGGCGACTGGCGGCCCGCAATCTGGTCTACACCTATCCCGATGCTCCCCGGTCCGCCCTAGATGGCGTCACCTTCAGCCTAGAGCCAGGGGAAACGGTGGCCATTGTCGGCCCCATTGGCTCCGGCAAATCTACCCTGGCCAATGCCCTGCCCCGGCTGCTGGACATCGGCCCTGGTCAGATTTTTCTGGACGGCCACGACATTACCCGCATTGCCCTGGGGGATCTGCGGCGGGCGATCGCCTACGTGCCCCAAGAAAGCTTTTTGTTTAGCAACACCATTCAGGACAACATCCGCTACGGCGATCCCCTCGCGGCCCTGCGGGAGGTGCAACATGCTGCCAAACTGGCCCAGATTGATCCTGAGATTCAAAACTTCCCCAAACAGTACGCCACCCTGGTGGGGGAACGGGGCATCACCCTATCTGGCGGTCAACGCCAGCGCACCGCCCTCTCCCGCGCCTTGATGATTGATGCCCCAATTTTGGTCCTAGACGATGCCCTCTCCAGCGTCGATAACCAAACCGCCACCCACATCCTCAATAATTTGAAGGCGGGGACCCAACAGCAAACGGTGATTTTCATCTCCCACCAGATGGGGGCAGCGGCCATGGCCGATCGCATTTTGGTGATGGATCAGGGCCGCATCGTCCAGGTGGGGGATCACGATCGCCTAGTGGCCCGCCCCGGTCTGTATCAGTCCCTTTGGGAGCAACACAAGCTCGAAGAGGTGCTGCGGTAGTCATCCGTAATTTCGTATTCCCCCAGCCCATTACCCGCATTTCCCCAGCCCTTCCCCCAGCCGTCGCTAGGGCCAAGCTCCCCCAGGATCCCGATTATGATGGGGACTGACTTCTACTGCTGCCCCAGGCTGTGGGCAGATGTATCCCATGGCGATCGCCGCCTTTGCCACCATTAAGCTGCTGCAAACCGCCACCTCCGAGGCATGGCTGACCCAAGCCCTGGGGGACTTGGACACGATCTTGCTAGACCATTCCCACTGTGAGCGCAAGGCGGCGGGGGTGGCCCTGAACCTAATGTTCCGCTATCCCTCCAACGCCAAGCTGGTGCGCGCCCTGACGGCGATCGCCCAGGAGGAACTCAGCCATTTTGAACAGGTCAACCAGTGGCTCGACCAACGGGGCGTGCCCCTGCGGTCGCTGCCCGCGCCCCCCTACGGAGCCGCCCTGAGCCGCGAAATCCGCCGCCAAGAACCCGATCGCCTGCTGGATTCCCTCCTGGTGGCAGCCCTGATTGAGGCCCGCAGCCACGAACGCTTGGGCCTGCTGGCAGACCATTGCCCCGAGCCTGACCTGGCCCGCTTTTACCGCAGTTTGATGGCCTCTGAAGCTCGCCATTACGGCATTTACTGGGTGCTGGCCACCACCTATTTTGATCGCGATGAAGTGGGCGATCGCCTGCACACCTTAGCCCAACGGGAAGGGGAGATCCTTGCCACCCTCCATCCCCAACCCCGCATCCATAGCTAAAGGGGCTGCCCAGCCTCAAGGGGCATCGCCATCCTGGGCTGGGGTGTGGTTCCCTATCGGTAGTGCCAGTCAGGGTGACTGCGTAAGTCCTGTGTACGCCGTGCGGTATCGCCCCCATAAGTTAGACCAATGAGGCCCAGGCACCTGCGCGAAGACCAGGGCACCCGTGTGAAGAGATGACGCGCCGGAGTCGGTATAATCGCCCTATTCTGCCTGCCTGTTTGCCCCTTCCTCTGCCCTTGCCATCGCTGTGATTGCCATCTACCCCGGCAGCTTTGACCCCATCACCTACGGCCACCTCGACATCATTCAGCGGGCCAGCCGCCTGTTTGAGACCATCGTGGTGGTGGTGTCCCTCAACCCCAACAAACGACCCCTGTTTGATGCCGATCACCGCATGGCCCAAATCCGTGAGTCCGTCAAAACCCTGAAAAATGTTGAAGTAGACTGTTTCAACGGGCTGACGGTGACCTATGCCAGAATGCGAAAGGCCCAGGTACTGCTGCGGGGATTACGGGTGCTGTCGGATTTTGAAAAAGAACTCCAGATGGCCCACACCAACAAAACCCTGGCCAATGACCTGGAAACCGTCTTCCT
>JAQCHG010000034.1 GCA_027619675.1 Cyanobacteriota bacterium | reverse complement strand
TCGGCGAAGAAGCTGAGGGTTTCAATCAATCGGAGGGGATTCCACATGGATGGGACCTCTGAGGGCGGGGAGCCTTAACGGAAGCTTGAAAGGCCGTTGAAGTTTCCTTGAAGCCTCCGGGAAAACTAGGGACTGCGGAGAATTAAGGCCAGACTGCTTGATATGTAAAGGCTACAACCCCTAGTTGGGGGCAATTGATCCAGACGCGAGTTCGTACAGGTTTTTTCATGCGTATTTTGATCTATTCCTACAACTACCATCCGGAGCCCATTGGCATCGCTCCGCTGATGACCGAACTGGCGGAGGGGTTAGTGCAACGGGGGCATGAGGTGCGGGTGGTGACCGCCATGCCGAACTACCCAGAGCGCAAAATTTATCCCGACTATAGTGGGCGTCTCTACCGGACGGAAGTCCGCAATGGGGTCACCATTCAGCGCTGCTATGTGTGGATTCGCCCCAATCCGGGCCTGGTGACGCGGGTGCTGCTGGATGGCAGTTTTGTGGTGCTGAGCTTTTTGCAGGCCCTGCAAGGGTGGCGACCGGATATTATTCTCTCCACCAGCCCCTCCCTCCCGGCTGCCGTGCCCGTGGCGGTACTGGGGCGTTTGTACCGCTGCCCCACGGTGCTGAATTTGCAAGACATCTTGCCGGAAGCGGCGGTGCAGACGGGGCTAATCACCCACCCGGTGGCGATTCGGGTGTTTGAAGTCCTTGAGAAGTTTGCCTACGGCAGCGCCAGCCACATTAGCGTCATTGCCGAAGGGTTTCGCCAAAACCTGCTGGGGAAGGGGGTGAGCGATCGCAAGCTGTCCATCATCTCCAACTGGGTGGACGTGAATTTTATTCGTCCCCTGCCCAAGTACGACAATCCGTTTCGTCAGGCCCACGATCTGGGTCAAAAGTTTGTGGTGCTGTATTCCGGCAACATTGCCCGTACCCAGGGGATTCGCACGGTGATCCGGGCGGCCCACTGCCTCCAAGCAGAGTCGGACATTGTGTTTTTGATTGCGGGGGAGGCGCAGCAACTGGGGGAATTGGCGGACTACAGCCAGTCCTTAGGGCTAACCAATGTGGTGCTGCGTCCCTTTGCCCCCCGCGCCGAGTTGCCGACCATGTTGGCGGCGGCGGATGTGGGGTTGATCATGCAAAAGCGCAATGTGGTGGGCTTCAATATGCCCTCTAAAACCCAGGTGCTGCTGGCCAGTGGACGGCCCATCATTGCCTCAGTGCCGGCCCATGGCACCGCTGCCCAGGCAGTTTTGGCCAGCGGTGGCGGCGTGGTGGTCGAACCAGAAAACCCCACCGCCCTAGCC
Organism: Cyanobacteriota bacterium; assembly: GCA_027619675.1. Taxonomy (GTDB): domain Bacteria; phylum Cyanobacteriota; class Cyanobacteriia; order Phormidesmidales; family Phormidesmidaceae; genus PCC-6406. The sequence goes on along the minus strand of JAQCHG010000034.1, from coordinate 8,004 downwards.
GAAGCGATTTTGGCCCTGTATCACCAGCCTGAGCGGGTAGAAGCCTTGGGCCAGCAGGGGCGACGCCATGCCCTAGAGACCTATTCCTTTGAGCAGGCCCTGCACCGTTACGAGCAGTTGTTCATGGGAATGGTACCCAGGATGCAGGCGGACCCAGTGGCCCCAACAGGGGAGGCAGACACGGTGTCTACGGTGGGCATTAACCCGGTGGAAGTGCCGAAACAATTACCCTAAAGTCTCCAGGGGGGTAACCACAATCCCCAAGAGAGTGTTAAGGGTGGCGGGTTCCCTAAGTTCCCCCTTCACAATGGCCGTAACTCCATCCTTTGGGCGATCGCGGCGGCTTGTGATTTGAGCGACTGTCTGGAGTGGAGCGATATTGCACCCACCGGACTTGGAACTATGCGGCCTATTCGCACGTTTAATGTTGTACCGTCCCTACCCTCGCGGTTGGAAGGTCTGCGCACCCTAGCCTACAACCTGCAATGGGACTGGGACGTGGACACCGTTGAGTTGTTTCGGCGCTTAGACCCAGACCTCTGGGAATCAAGCCGCTACAACCCCGTCTTGATGTTGGGGACCATCAATCAGCAGCGACTCCAGGAAGTGGCTGAAGATGAAGGCTTCTTGGCCCAAATTGAGCGGGCCTTGCAGCGCATGGAGGACTACCTCAACAATCGCACTTGGTACCGCAAAAATCGGTCTCGCCCCACGGATGGGGAGAGCTACGCTTACTTTTCTATGGAGTTTGGGCTGACCTCCTGTATGCCCGTTTACTCCGGCGGGTTGGGGGTACTGGCGGGGGATCACCTCAAGTCCGCCAGCGATCTGGGGCTGCCCTTGGTGGCGGTGGGCCTGTTGTACCAGGAGGGCTACTTTGCCCAGTACCTGAATGCCGATGGTTGGCAGCAGGAACGCTATCCCATCAATGATTTCTACAACATGCCCCTGCACCTAGAGCGGGATGGGGAGGGCAATGAAATTCGCATTGCGGTGGACTACCCCGGTCGCCAGGTTTACGCACGGGTCTGGCGGGTGCAGGTGGGCACGGTGCCCCTGTATCTGCTGGACACCAACATTGAGTCCAACAGCCAGTACGACCAGGACATCTGCGATCGCCTCTACGGGGGCGACATCGACATGCGCATCCACCAGGAGATCATGCTGGGGATTGGCGGCGTGCGGATGTTAAAGGCCCTGGGCCTGCAACCCAGCGTCTACCACATGAATGAAGGGCACTCTGCCTTCTTGGCCCTAGAGCGCATTCGCATGTTGATGGACGAAGCCGGGCTGACCTACAAGGAAGCGTTGCAGGTGGCCACCGCCAGCCAAATGTTCACCACCCATACCCCCGTGCCTGCCGGGATTGATCTGTTTGGCGCTGACAAGGTGCTGTACTACCTGGGCCACTACGCCCAGCGTTTTGGCCTGTCCGATGCGGAGTTTCTGGCCATGGGCCGGGAAGACACGGGGGACCTGTCTACCCCCTTTAGCATGGCGGTGCTGGCGATTAAGACCGCCACCTTTGTCAACGGGGTGAGCCAACTACACGGGGCGGTATCCCGCGATATGTTTGGTGGCCTCTGGGCGGGGCTGCCCAAGGAAGAGGTGCCCATTACCTCCATTACCAATGGGGTCCATGCCCGCAGTTGTGTGGCTAAGCCCACCCAAGAACTCTACGATCGCTACCTCGGTCCCAAGTGGTCCCAGGCAGGCAGCAAGGATCCCCTGTGGGATCGGGTGGCCACCATCCCCGATGAGGAACTGTGGCGCAACCACGAGCTGTGTCGTTCGCAAATGGTGGTGTACGTGCGCGATCGCCTCCAGCGCAGCCTGCGGGAGCGGGGGGCGTCTCCCCACGAAATCAGCGAAGCCCAAGAGGTGCTAGACCCAACGGTGCTGACCATTGGCTTTGCCCGTCGCTTTGCCACCTACAAGCGGGCCACCCTATTCCTGCGGGATGTGGAACGCCTCCGCAAGATCATCACCGCCTCGGGGCGACGGGTGCAGTTTGTGATCGCCGGGAAGGCCCACCCCAAGGACATCCCTGGGAAAGAACTGATCCGCAAGATCATTCGCTTTACCCGTGAGGAAGGGCTGACCAAATCCATTGTGTTTGTGCCCAACTACGACATCCACCTCTCCCGCGCCATGGTAGCGGGCTGCGATGTGTGGCTCAACAACCCCCGTCGGCCTCGGGAAGCCTCAGGCACCAGCGGCATGAAGGCGGCGATGAATGGCTTGCCCAACCTCAGCGTCTTAGATGGCTGGTGGGATGAGGCGGACTATGTTCGCACGGGCTGGTCCATTGGCTCTGGAGAAGATTATGAGGACCCCAACTACCAGGATGATGTGGAGGCGGATGCCTTCTACGAGTTGCTGGAGCAAGAGGTGGTGCCTCTGTTTTACGGTCGGGATGAGAATGGGGTGCCTCGGGGCTGGGTGCAAAAAATGAAGGATGCCATCCACCTCAACACCCCCCGGTTTAATACCGCCCGCATGGTGAAGGAATATGCCCGCCGGGCCTATTTCACCGCCAGCGATCGCCTCTCTCGTCTATCGGATCACCGCTATGCCCCGGCCAAGACCCTGGCCCAGTGGCAGGATCACCTGCTGCGCTGCTGGTATGAAATGCACATTGAGTCGGTGACCATTGCCGCTGAAACGGAGTTGCAGGTCAATCAACCCTTCCAGGTGACGACTCGCCTTCATACTGGGGACCTAACCCACCACGACATTGAGGTGGAACTCTACCAAGGCAGTGTTGGTGTGGATGGAGAAATCCACGGCGGGGAAGCAACAGCCATGGCCTATCGGGGCCAAGATGACCAGGGTCGCCACTGCTATGGGGTGGACCTGACCTACACCCACAGCGGTCTGCAAGGGCTCTCGCTGCGGATTTTGCCGAAGCATGAGTACCTAAGCAGTTCTCTAGACCCGAAGGTGTTGCTGTGGGCTAACCCTGAGGAGGTGGCGATTGAGGTCACGTCTGAGTTCTCAGAACCCATCACCGCCCGCTCTGAGGTCCGCACGCACTAAGGTTTGGGTGGCTTGACCTAAACCGTCAGCCATTCAAGTAATCAACCTAGACAAACCCCCGTGAAATCGCACGATTTCACGGGGGTTTGTTATGCCTCCTAATCCCTACCCCTGCTAAGCCTTCAGCAGCTCAAATAAACCATCATCAATTTCATAGCCCAACATTTGGGTCATGAACTTGAGGCGGGTGAACTGGGTGATGCCTTGGGCGGTCAGCCATTGGGCGATCGCGAAAATTTTGCCCATCACGAAAATTTCCAAGGCTTCGGGGTTGTAGCGGATGCCGTCCTTGGGGCTGAACTGGTGGGGCACCAGCATGGCGGCGTAGCGGCCCAATTCCCCCGCTTCCCAATCCAACACTAGGGGCAGCCAGGGATAGTGCTGGTCGAGGCGAATGAACCAAAGACGCACCTCCGGCAATTCCGACAGTTCACGGGGATCGGCGGGATCGCGGGGAATATCGATGGCAAAGCTGAGTTTCACCTCTGGATCGAGGATTTTGCCCTCGGCCATCAAGGCATCAATCACCTGACGGGCTGGGGTTAGATCCAGACGGGTGAGGGGGTCGAGGGTGAGGGCAACGGTCTGGGCCATGGTACTGGGGAAATGGTCTCCTTCATTGTGCCAGGTACGGGTCGCCGCCCGTGCCATGATAGAACCGTGGCAGGCGATCGCCTGCCTTTTTATTGGATAGGACCCCTATGGTGACGGCACCCATTCGTATCTGCATTACCCTGGGCACGCGACCGGAGGCGATTAAGCTGGCTCCGGTGATTGAGGCGTTTCGGCAAGCGGAGGGGTTTGCCACCCAGGTGGTGCTGACCGGGCAACACCGGGAAATGGTCACCCAAGTCATGGACCTGTTTGGCCTAACGGCGGATGCGGACTTGGAAATTATGCAGCCCCGCCAAACCCTAACGGACATCACCTGCCGCAGCTTGCAGGGGCTAGAAACCTGGTTTCAGCAGCACCGCCCAGACTTGGTGATTGTGCAGGGGGACACCACCACCGCTTTTGCCGCTGCCCTCGCTGCCTTCTACCAAAAAATCCCCGTGGGCCATGTGGAAGCAGGGCTGCGCACCGATGACCTACTCAACCCCTTTCCCGAAGAGGCCAACCGTCGTCTCATTTCCCAAATTACCCGGCTGCACTTTGCCCCCACGGAAACCGCCGTGGGCCATCTGCACAAATCCGGCGTGGTGGGGCAGATTCACCACACGGGCAATACGGTGATTGATGCTTTGCTGAAGGTGGCGGCCCAGCAGCCCCCTTGCCCGATCCCCAACCTGGACTGGAGCCAATATCGGGTGCTGCTGTCCACGGTCCATCGTCGAGAAAACTGGGGTGATCCCCTCCGGGACATTGCCCAGGGGTTCCTCACCCTTTTGGATAAGTTCCCCGATACGGCGCTGCTGTTGCCCCTGCACCGCAACCCCACCGTGCGGGAGCCCCTAACCGCTCTGCTGGGGGATCATCCCCGCGTCTTTCTCACGGAACCACTAGACTACAGTCAGTTGGTGGGGGCCATGCAGCGCTGCACCCTACTACTGACGGACTCCGGCGGGTTACAGGAGGAAGCGCCAGGGCTGGGGAAACCCGTGCTGGTGCTGCGGGAGACTACGGAACGACCGGAGGCGATCGCGGCGGGGACCGCCCAACTGGTGGGCACCGACGCCTCCACTATCGCTGGGGCCGCTGCGGCCCTGTTGAGTGACGCAACCGCCTACAATGCCATGGCCCAAGCGGTGAACCCCTTTGGGGATGGTCAAGCGGCCCAACGCATTGTGGCGATCGTCCGGGATTACTTTGGTGGCATGGGCTGATCCCCACCTCAGTTCAGGTATTCAAGCGGCCATCAGCAAAACCTGAGTGTTGGCAGATGCTCACCATTTGAACCCGCATCCCCCGCCAGGGGTTAACAGTTTGTCAAGGCTTGAGGGGCAGCCCTGGCAATGTTCAACGGTTGGGCTGGGTTCAGGGGTGGGTAAGGGACGCTGCCCAAGTTTGGTAGTCCCCTGATCGCAGACCTGCCTGGAGGGTGGTCAGTACTGCGGGCATATCTTGGCTCAGGAGGGCATCAACGGCCAACCACAGTCCCGGAAAGACGCGGCTGTGGATGTTGCCATCCGGTGCCATCGGTAAGGGTTGATAGATACCCTCTACCAGGTGGAGCCATTCAATCTGGTTGTCGTAGACGTTCCAGACCAGATACTCGGGAATACCGTTGCGGCGATAGGCGTTCTTTTTATCCCCAAGATCAATGGCGGCACTGCTAGCCGCGATCTCTGCCACCAGTTCTGGTGTTCCTTCCAGATAGCCAGTTTCGGTAATGCGGGACTGGCCCCCCACCGATTCCTCCAGACGCAGGACCGCATCGGGCTGGGGTTCATTGTCCAGATCGAGGCGAAGGGTGGGCTCAATCCCCAACGATACCAGAGGCGTCATTGCCGCATAGGTGCCGAGCCAAGTAGCCAACCGTCCATGGGGCTCAGCATGGGTGATAAACCGCAAAGGAGAAGCCACGTAAACGATCCCTTCAATCAATTCAGCCTTGTTGACATGGGCACTAGCGGCGTAGCGACGCTCAAATTCTGGTCGCGAGAGGCGATCGCCATTTTCTAATGGGGGTAAATGGATGGGTGGACTGTGGGAAGGACGGGTAACCATAGCCTGGATTGTCCCTATCGCTGGACCTCTTACACGACCGTTCTCGACTGTGATGGCTTAAGCGCTATGACTGTCGCATTTTTGACTGCCCTCCCCCAGGGACCGAGGCACCCATGGATGCGGGGTGTACTCGGCTAGGGGGCTGGGGCGATCGCGCTGTGGTGGCGGATGAGTTCAAACACCGCCCGCATCCCCATGGCTTCGCCGCCTTCAGGACGACCCGGTAGACTGCGGATATTCCAGGCCATCACGTCAATGTGGACCCAGGGAATGTCTTTTTTCACAAACTCCTGGAGGAAGAGGGCGGCGGTGATGGCCCCCCCGTAGGAACTGTTGGAGACGTTGGATAGGTCTGCCACCTTGCTGCTGAGCATGTCCCGATAGGGGCGGTGCAGGGGCAGTTGCCAGAGGGGATCGTTAGCCGTCGCCATAGCGGTTTGGAAGGCGGTGGCCGTTTCCTCGCGGTTGCAGAAAAAGGCGGGCAGCTCTGTGCCCAGGGCCACCCGCGCCGCCCCCGTCAGGGTGGCGAAATCCACCAGCAGGGTGGGCTGGTCGCCGCAGGCTTCCCAGAGGGCATCCGCCAGCACTAGCCGTCCTTCGGCGTCGGTATTGCCCACCTCCACGGTGATGCCTTTGCGGGAGGACAGCACATCCAGGGGCCGCATGGCATTGCCCGCGATGCTGTTTTCCACGGCGGGGATCAGGACCCGCAGGCACACGGGCAGCCGCAGCTTCATGATCATCAGGGCCACCCCCAGGACGTGGGCCGCGCCCCCCATGTCTTTTTTCATCATCAACATGCCCCGCGAGGGCTTGATGTCTAGACCGCCGGAATCAAAGCACACCCCTTTGCCCACCAGGGTGACCTTGGGGGCATCCAAATCTCCCCAGCGTAGGTCAATGAGCCGGGGGGCCTCGGTGCTGGCTTTGCCCACGGCATAGACCATGGGGAAATTTTGGGTTTCTAGACTGTCCCCAGTGATCACCGTCAGGTCAGCCCCATAGGTGACCGCGAGAACCCGAGCCGCTTCTTCCAACTGGGCGGGTCCCATGTTGTTGGCGGGGGTGGTGATCAGATCCCGCACCAGATAGGTGGCTTCTGTGGCCGCTTCGAGGTAGTCGCGATCGCAGGGGTCCGGCAGATCCAACTCCGCCACGGGGGCGGGGCCAGCTTCTTTATAACGGCTAAAGCGATACTGCCCCAGCTTCCAACCCAGGGCCAGTTGGGTGGCCTCCTCGGGGGTAAAGTCCCCCTCCAGACGGTAACGATGGGGGGGCAGAGCGTGGGGTAAATTCCCCAGCAACCAGGGATCCAAATGGCTGTTGCGCCCCACCAGCACCCGGCCTACGCCGCCGCCGCTGTCCGGTAGGAGGCAAAAGCTACCGGCGTCGGCCTTAAAGCCCGTGGCTTGAATCCAGGGTTGGGCGTCGGCAAAGTGATCCGCCAGTTGGGCGGCGGTTACCAAGGTTAGGGGAATGGAGGGGGTTGCAGTCACGCTGATGTACCGATTCGTCTGGAACGCCTTCCTGACCCTATCACAGACTTTTAGGGAGGGCTTTTAGGGCAGGGGTTCGCCCTGCCAATAGCGATAGGCGGCGTAGGCCAGGGTCACCACCCCGGTGAGGATGGCGTCTTCATTGGCCTCGAAGTAGGGGTGGTGTAGGGGCGGGTTGGCGTGGTTGGGGAAGCCCACCCCCAGGCGAAACATGGTGCCGGGGGCGTGGTCTAGGTAGAGGGAAAAGTCTTCGGCCCCCAGGGAGGGTTCCAGAATTAACTGGACGCGATCGCTGCCCCAGGCTTCCTCGGCGCAGGCGGCGGTGAGTTGGGTCAGGGTGGGGTCATTTTGCACTGAGGGCACACCAGGACGATAGGTGACCCGGTACTGCGCCCCGTAGGGTTGGCATACCGCCGCCACGATCGCCTCAATCCATTCCGGGAGGGCCTCGCGGGTATTGGGGTGGAGCGATCGCACCGTGCCCGTTAGCTTCACATGGTCGGCAATTACGTTAGGGGCGCGGCCCCCGTGGATTTGGCCGATGGTGAGCACCACGGGGTGCAGGGGGTTTTGGGTGCGGCTGATGGACTGTTGCAGGGTGGTGATCACCTGGGCGGCCAACCAGATGGCGTCCTTGGCCTCATGGGGCCGCGCCCCGTGGCCCGACTCGCCAATGATGTCGATCTCCAGGTCATCGGCGGCGGCGGTGAGGGCACCGTAGCGAATGCCGATGTGGCCGCCCTGGATGCTGGGGTACACATGCAGCCCGAGGATGGCAGCGACGTTGTCCATCACCCCATCG
>JAQCHG010000033.1 GCA_027619675.1 Cyanobacteriota bacterium | reverse complement strand
CTTCAACTTCAACCAGTCTGTGCTTGACTCTCAGGGTCGGGTGATTGGGACCTGGGCGGATGTGATCAACCGCGCCAACCTGGGTATGGAAGTGATGCACGAGCGTAATGCTCACAATTTCCCTCTGGATTTGGCGGCCACTAAGGCTCCTGAGTTGGTTGGCTAAGACCTAGCCCAACCGCAACCTGTGTTGCTTTAAAAAAGCCCCCGTCGCTGACGGGGGCTTTTTTCATTGGGCCTTCATCCTCTAGGGCCGGAGGGTGAGTTGTCGCCGCAGGGCAAACCAGGCTAGGGGTAACGGGCGATCGGCGCTGCGGAGGACGGGCACCCGCAGATACTTACCCAGCAACAGCCGCCCCAGTCCCTTGATGCGGCCATACAGCCGTCCTTGGAAATAGTCCCAACGGCTGAAGGTACCCGCGTGGGTCTGGGCGTAGGGGGGCAAAAAGCAGAGGGGACCGTAGAGCACATCGGCCCGGTGGGCACCACTAAGACGGCGCTGGCGGTGGACGTAGTTACGGTGCTCGGGGTTGGAGATGCCGCCATGCTCCCCATAGTTGCGGAAGGGCACATAGTTGAGAAAGCCGCGATCGCGCAAATAATAGTCCAACCCCGAATCCCAAGGGGAATAGGCAGTAGGGCCGGGATCCGCCGCAATCTGGTCAGCATAGTCCACCATGGCCTGGGCGCTGCGGGGGGTGATCACATAGGCCACCATGGCGGTGGAATAGCCTTCCCCATAGCCCTGGTCCGTGATGCGGTACACCTGGGGCGCACAGGTATAAAGCCAAGCAATACCGAGGGTGTCATCCTGGGGATCAAAGCTGGGGGGCAGGGCACCCATGTGCCGCACGGGCACAAAATCCGCCTCCACAATCAAGGAGGGTTGCTGGGCTTGGGCGGCTCGCTCCCAAGCGGCGCGATGGTTGAGCAGGCACAGATAGCTGCGGGCGTAGGTGTCGTAGCCCGGTTGGTGCACCTGCCGCACCACCTGCGAGGGCAGCCCCGCCTGTTCTAAGGCGGATGCCAGGACGGTGGTGTCTTCTTTGTAGGCCAGGATGAAGGTTTGGCCAATGCACTGGGCCAGCGTTGAGGGGCTTAGGGCGGCATCCATTGGTGGCAATCCTTCTGAACCCATGTCTGATAAAACCTTGCTCAATCATCCGGTTAGCGAGTGGTCCGTCAGCGTTCAACTTGTGGGCTTGGGTAGGGGGGTAGAACGCAATGTTCGCGGAGCGTCTTCGAGAGGAGAGCACCCAACGGCAGTGGGCCATGTTGGGTTTCGCTTACGCTCTAACCTCCAGATTTAGGCTGGGTAGACCACTCGTGGAGGTCCGCACCAGGAGCGAAAACTCCCGTTGGCGGCGGGGGGACCCTAGCCTAGAAAACCCGCTAGGGCGCGCGATCGCGATGCACCCTTAAGCTACCCCAGGACCGGGGGGAATCTCCCCCTGGACCGTTCCTTTCCAGCCGGAACCTGTTGCATGGTTAAAGGGAAAGCGGAAGCGGGGAGAGACACAATGACCATTGGGGTATGGGTCCTGGGGGATCAGCTGGCGCTGGGCCAAACGGCCCTGGCTTCGCGGCAGGGCGATCGCCACCAAACCCCGGTGTTGATGGTTGAATCGCGCCACCACGGTCAGCAGCGCCGCTACCACGCCCAAAAGCTGGTGCTGGTGTGGTCCGCCATGCGCCACTTTGCGGAGGCACTGAAACAATCGGGATGGCCCGTCACCTACGCGATCGCCCCAGATTTTGAAGCGCCCCTGCGGCAATGGCTACAAACGGCGGAGATCAAAACTCTGCGGGTGATGGCCCCCAGCGATCGCCCCTTTGATCAATACCTCCGCAGCCTGGATCTACCCTGTGAACTGGAGATCCTGCCCAACAATCAATTTCTCTGGAGCGTCAGCGACTTCAACACCTGGGCCGCACCCCGCAAAAGCCTGCTGCTAGAAAGCTTCTACCGGGAAGGGCGCAAGCGGTTCCAGGTGCTGATGGCGGGTAAGGAGCCCGTCGGGGGGCAATGGAATTTCGACAAGGAAAACCGCAAACCCCCTAAGGGTGGACTCAACACCCCGCCCCCGTTGACCTTTGCACCGGACTCGATCACCCAGGCGGTGATCGACGTCGTGCAAGGGTCGGACCTGGACACCTTTGGGCAGATCACCCCCTTTGCCTGGGCCGTCACCCGTGAACAGGCCCTGGCCGTGCTAGAGAACTTCATCACCCATCGCTTGGTCACCTTTGGCCCCTACCAAGACGCCATGGTGACGGGGGAAGATACGATGTGGCACGGCCTCCTGTCCCCCTATTTGAATTTGGGATTACTGCATCCCCAGGAAGTCATCGCAGCGGTGGAGCAGGCTTTCCAGGACGGTCATCTCCCCCTGAATAGTGTGGAGGGGTTTATTCGCCAAGTGCTGGGCTGGCGGGAATACATGCGCGGCCTCTACTGGCACGTGCCGGAAGACTATTTTCAGCGCAACTGGTTCGACCACGATCGCCCCTTACCCGACTGGTTTTGGAGTGGGGACACGGCGATGAACTGCCTGCACCAAGTGATCGATCAGGTGCAGCGCACAGGCTACGCCCACCATATTCAACGGCTGATGATTTTGGCCAACTTTGCCCTGATTGCCGGGTTGCAGCCCCAACAGGTGGAATCCTGGTTTCACGCCACCTTTATCGACGCCTACGACTGGGTGATGCAGACCAACGTACTGGGCATGGGGCTGTTTGCCGATGGTGGGGTGCTGGCCTCCAAGCCCTATGCGGCCTCGGCCAACTACGTAAACCGCATGAGCGACTATTGCCGGGGCTGCCGCTACCATCCCAAACAGCGCACGGGACCAGATGCCTGCCCCTTCAATTTCTTTTATTGGGATTTCCTCGATCGCCATCGCGCCAAGCTGCAATCCCAAGGGCGCATGAGCTTCATTCTCAAAAATCTCGACAAGATGGCCCCAGCGGAATTGGCTGAAATCCGAGATCGCGCAGCGAACTTCCTCACCTCAGCCCCCTAATCTCCGCCTACACATCCAGACCTTCCCCATAGGAACCCGCCCTGATCCTTAGGGACCAGGGCGGATCGTGCGCCAGAGATAGGGCGCAGGAATCTGCGCCCCATTGCAGGGAGGAATAGACAGCCCCCAGCCATTCATTCGTTTGGATGGGGCTGGATTAGGAATGCACCATGGGCTCATCCGCTTCAGCGGCCATCAGGTCGTTCAACTGTCGCCGCAGCATGGCATTGAGCAGATCGCTGGGGGGGCGATCGTGGGGCCAGGCGAAGGCATGGCGGAAGGCCGCCTCCTGGCAGTGCTGTAGCCCCTCAAAACCAATCACATCCTGGGTGAGCAGATTTTCATACTCAAAGGGCAGCCGGACATTGTGGAGCCCAGCATTGTCCGTGCAGATGGCGATATCCACCCCCGCCTCAAAACAGCGATCGAACACGGGCTTTAACTCATGGATTTCATCCAGGGTCCCCGTCTTTAAGTAGGTGGTGGGGCACACCTCCAAACACTGCCCTCGGGCTGCAATCTCCCGCAGCAGATCGGGCCGCTGGAGGGGAATCTGAATACCGTGGCCAATCCGCATTAAATAGGGCAGCAACTCGGGGTAGCAGCCCTCGCGGGTTTCAAACACGTGGCCTGTGGTGTTTAAGCCCCGTTCCCGTGCATAGGCGTAGAGGCCAATAAACTCATCCAGGCGTTCCCCATAGTGGGCATCGCCCCCAGCCAAATCCACCGCGCAGACATATTGAGGATATTGGGCCGCTAAATCCACGATCGCCCGATTCACCTCATAGGGTAGGCGAGAGTGCATACAAAGGATTTGCCCCGTCACCACCGGATAGTCCGTCTGCTGGCAGGCGCGACCAACCACTTCAACAATCTCAGCCATTTTGTCGATGCGATCGCCCTGGGCCAAATGCTCTGGCGTGCGGAGATAGGGGGTATAGCGCAATTCCAGATAGGCCAAATTCTCGAAAATATAGGCCCCCCGAATCAGGCGATAGATGAAGTAGGGCAGCGCCTCCTCGGTTTGCACACTCTCCACCAAGGTGTGCAGTTCCAGGTACTCCGCCAGGGTTTCCCGAGGGCGGGTGTAAAATTGCTCGAAATCGGGATAGGCGGGAAACGACGCCACCAAGTCAGGGCGGTTGCGCTGGAAGTAGCGCCACAGAATACGGGGAACAACGGAGCCCCCCAGATGGCGATGCAGTTCGGCGTAGAGACTCATGGCAACTCTGAAAGCATCCAAAACAACAGGGAAACGGTCTTGGAAAGGGGGTATGACAGCCAATGACCGCCCCTTAACCCAGGACAAAGTATAAATTTTTGTAAAAATAACGACGGTATTCCTCCTGTTGTAACCCAACACGAGGACTTACGGGTATAAAATTATGGGTTTTCTTCGCAAGCTCTACCTCAACGGCAGAACGGGGCAATCCCTTTCTACAAGGGGCACCTACCCACTGGCCCCATCCGACCCACGGCGGAATTTTCCTTAGCTAAAACCTATTAAATTCTCTGCCCCCAGCCGTTGTGGTGCGCTTGACAGGGGGATGATTGCCTATGGATAATCGAAATTTGTGTGAATAGTAGGTTTTAAATCCCTTGGCAAACGTAGTGGTAATCGGCGCTCAATGGGGCGACGAAGGAAAAGGCAAAATAACTGATTTGCTGAGTCGCTCAGCCCACGTTGTCGTGCGCTACCAGGGGGGCGTGAACGCTGGCCATACCGTCGTTGTCAAGGATCAAACCTTCAAGCTGCACTTGATTCCGTCGGGGATTCTGTACCCCGAAACCGAGTGCGTTATCGGTAATGGTACCGTTATCGACCCCAAAGAGTTGATTGGGGAACTGGATACCCTAGAAAAACTCGGAATTTCTACCGCCAATCTATTTATTTCTGATTCTGCCCACGTTACCATGCCCTACCACCGCTTGATTGACCAGGCTTCGGAAGAGCGGCGCGGCAACCAGAAAATTGGCACCACCCGCCGGGGTATTGGCCCCACCTATGCCGATAAGTCAGAGCGCACCGGAATTCGCATGGTGGACCTAATTGAAGCAGACACCCTGCGGGAGCGCCTAGAGTGGACGATTCAGTATAAAAATGTCGTCCTAGAGAACCTCTATGGCTTAGCGCCGCTGGATCCCATTGCGGTGGTGGAAGAATACATGGCCTACGCCGATCGCCTCCGCCCCCACGTGGTGGACAGTTCTCTACAAATTAATCAGGCGGTGCGCCAGCGGAAGAACATTTTGTTTGAAGGGGCACAGGGCACCCTGCTGGACCTCGACCACGGCACCTACCCCTTTGTCACCTCCTCGAATCCGGTGGCGGGGGGAGCTTGCATTGGCTCTGGGGTAGGACCCACCATGATCGATCGCGTGATTGGGGTGGCCAAAGCCTACACCACCCGTGTGGGGGAAGGCCCCTTCCCCACGGAGTTGATTGGCGGCATGGGGGATGCCCTCTGCGATCGCGGCGCTGAGTTTGGCACCACCACCGGACGGCGGCGGCGGTGTGGGTGGTTCGATGCCGTGATTGGCCGCTACGCCGTGCGCATCAACGGCATCGACTGCCTCGCCATCACCAAACTAGACGTGCTGGATGAGCTGGACGAAATCAAGGTATGTGTGTCCTACACCATTGATGGCGAAACCCATTCGGAGTTCCCCAGCAGCGCTCGACGCTTCGCCCGCTGTGAGCCCGTCTACAAAACCTTGCCGGGATGGAAGCAGTCCACCGCTGATTGTCGTACCCTAGAAGATCTGCCCAAGCAAGCGCTGGACTATCTCAAGTTTTTGGCTGAGTTGATGGAAGTCCCCATTGCGATCGTCTCGCTGGGGGCTAGCCGCGACCAGACCATTATCGTGGAAGATCCCATCCACGGTCCCAAGCGGGCATTGCTCTACGAAAACGGCGTCACTCCCCAAGTCGCCTAATTGAGCGCTGATCCCCCTGAAACCTAGACCCATCTCGGGTTTAGGGTTGTCTGCCCTGGAGGGCGTTTCCTTTCCCGTCTGAATCTCTAGCAACCCTGAAGTAAGTTAAGTCCCATGGAATTGTCAATCGAATGCCGCAAGCGTAGCGATGCCGAAAAACCCAAGGCTCTCCGCCGGGAAGGGTTAATGCCCGCTGTCCTCTATGGTCACCAAGGGAACGAGTCTGTTTCCCTAGTCATTAACGCCAAAGAAGCGGATACCGTGGTGCGCAAAGCATCCATCAACAACACCCTGATTAACCTCAACGTGCCCGATATGCCTTGGCAGGGACAGGCCCTGTTGCGGGAAGTGCAAACCCATCCCTGGAAGAACGAGATCTATCACATCAGTTTCTTCTCCATCGCAGCCCAGGATTCGGTGCAGGTAGTGGTGCCCGTTCATTACGTCGGCATTCCCTATGGGGTCAGCCAAGAGGGCGGCACCCTGGATGTGTTGGTCAATGAGTTGGCAATCAACTGTGCCCCTGGTGCCATCCCCGAAGTGGTGGAAGTGGATGTCTCGAGTCTCAAGGTGGGGCAGAACCTACACATTTCTGACCTGACCCTGCCTGCTGGGGTGACCGCAGCGGCAGAAACGGACCAAACCGTCGCCAACGTCCTCGCCCCCAGAAAAGTTGAAGGTGATGGCGGTGCAACCGCCGCTGTCGCTACCCCAGGGGAGGCCTAAGTACCCATAAGTTGACCACCAGGGGCAGCTATTGTCCCTGGTTTTTTATTGTCTGATCCCCCCTCGGGGAGGGGATACCCTCACGGGATCAAGCACCATTCCCGACCCAATACCGGCCTGCCGATCTGGGATGGTTCGCAGGATTTTCCATCGGTCCTCCGGTTTCCCCGGAAGATGTCGCAAGTCACTCTTGAAACTGGTGCTATGGCTGACGCAACGCTACCGGCTCTGATTGCCCAAATGACACAGCCGAATTTTTACCCCCATGGGGTGAAAGAACCGATTCGGCTGATTCAAACCCATGTCTCCTATGTCCTGTTGACGGGGGATTACGCCTATAAGGTGAAGAAGCCTGTTGATTTTGGGTTCCTAGACTATTCCACCCTGGCCAAGCGGCAGCACTTTTGCCAGGAAGAATTGCGCTTAAACCAGCGCACGGCGGCGGATCTCTATTTGGCGGTGCTGCCCATTACCCAAACGGGCGATCGCTACCAGTTCAATGGCGATGGCACGGTGGTGGACTACGCGGTGCAAATGCGCCAGTTTCCCCAAGACGCCTTGCTCAGCCATCGCTTTGACCAGGGAGACCTAGAGGAAGACTTGGTGCGGCAATTGGCCCGGACCATTGCCGCCTTCCACCAGGCCGCTGAAACCAACGACGAAATCCGCAGCTACGGCACCGTACCGCAGGTACGCCAGTCCATCGACGAAAACTACGACCAGACCGCAGCCTTCATCGGCGGTCCCCAAACCCAGGCCCAATTTGAGGCCACGCGGGCCTATACCGATCGCTTTTTTACCGAGCGGAGCGCATTGTTCCAACGGCGGATCGATCAGGGCTGGGTTCGGGCCTGCCATGGGGATCTGCACCTCAACAACATCTGCTACTGGCAGGACCACCTGTGGCTCTTTGACTGCATTGAGTTCAACAAGCCCTTCCGGTTTGTGGATGTCATGTTTGACATTGCCTACCTGGTGATGGACTTTACCGCCCAGGGGCGATCGGATCTGGTGGCTGCCTTTGTCAGCGAATATGTGGAGCAGACCGGAGACTGGGAGGGGTTAGAAATTTTGCCCCTCTACGTCAGCCGTCAGTCCTACGTGCGGGCCAAGGTTACCTCTTTTCTCCTAGGGGATCCGGCCATTCCAGAAGCGGACAAGCAGGCGGCAGCGGCCAAGGCAGCCCGCTATTACACCCTGGCCCACGACTATGTACAGCCCCAACCCGGTCGCATACTGCTCATGGCGGGGCTGTCGGGTTCTGGGAAAACCACCGTGGCTCGGGAACTCAGCCGTGCTCTGGGGGCCATCCACATTCGCTCCGACGCGGTGCGCAAGCATCTGGGCGGGGTGCCCCTACAAGAGCGGGGAGACGATAGCCTCTACACCCCGGCCATGACCCAACGCACCTACGAACGCCTGGTGTCCCTGGGGGTGACCTTGGCCCAACAGGGCTACACCGTGATTTTGGACGCCAAGTACGATCGTGCCCAACACCGAGAAGCGGCCCAAGCCGTGGCCCAGGAGCAATCCATTCCGTTCCACATCGTCCACTGCACCGCCCCCAAGGCGATCCTGCGGCAGCGGGTAGCCGCCCGCAGCGGTGATATTGCCGATGCCACGGTGGCAGTGCTAGAAAAACAAACCTTGGAGCCCTTTGGCCCCGAAGCCGCTGCCTATGTCACCACTGTGGACACCACGCAACCCGTGGAACCGCAATTACGTCCGATTGTGACGGCCCAGGCTACCCAGCCGACAGCGGATCTAACTTAACGCTGCCCCCCGTTGTCTCCCTCCCTGGACGGTATGGATGCCCAGCACCCGTCCCAGTCCGGGGGGCAAGACAGCGACCTTTGGGTAGTGGGGAGTGCCCCAGCAGAGCTGGGAAATGCCACCCAGTGGCCCCAGGGGCACGGATAGCCCACCCCAAAGTCGGGTGCAATTCATGGCCCAGGGAAACCGCTAGCCTGATCCTTCGCTATAGTTTCCCCAGGGTCTCCATGACTTTGGGGGTTAGGTGGCCGACATGGGCGACCAGTTGCCCTGAAAGCCCAACCCCTTAGGGAATATGACCCCACGCCTGTCGTCACCTTGTTGAACTCCATGAACCGCTGCGGCATCCCGCAGCTATCTGCATTCTGAGGCCGTGCCGTGCCTGACAAAATTGTCCCCGTCGCCCTCCGACTCTGGCTGTTGTTCCTCTTCGTATTCCTGCTGTTGGGTTACGAGGTGATTTCTTGCGTCGTCTTTGGGGCGATCGCGGGGTTTGCGGGGGGCACCGTCCACGCCTGGTGGACCACCCCTGGGGGAGAACCCCAACCGACCGAAGCCCCTGCCGTAGCCAACCCCTTACGTAAATGGGGGGAGCGGATCAAGCCCAGTCGCTTGCAGGAGCGGATGCCCTTCCTGCGGCTGTTTACCCGCCGCGATCGGCGGCTAGGGCGTATCCGTAAGTCATAGGGAACATGATGACCGACTGCGCCGTGGGGGGTGAGATTCGAGCCATTCAGCCAGGGGATAATGCGGCGATCGCCGCCATTATTCGCCAGGTTTTGACGGAATTTGGGGCTAATCGTCCCGGCTTTGCCTGGGCGGATCCAGAGCTAGAGACCCTCGCTGCCGCCTATCAAGGGGCGCGATCGGTGTACTACGTGGCGGTGGTCGCGGAGCAGGTGGTGGGTGGCGTCGGCATTGCCCCCTTTCCCTGTCAATATCCCAACCTCTGTGAACTGCAAAAGATGTATCTGCTGCCGGAGGCGCGGGGCCG
>JAQCHG010000032.1 GCA_027619675.1 Cyanobacteriota bacterium | reverse complement strand
TGGGGGTGAATTGGGTCCCCCTCGCCCCTGGCAGTGCCTCGGCCCTACGCCACTGGCACCAGCGACAGGACGAGTTTGTGTATATCGTGGCGGGGCAGGTGGTGTTGGTCAGTGAAGGGGCAGAAACCGTGATGACGGCGGGGATGATGGCGGCTTTTCCCGCCGGGGAAGCCAATGGCCATCATCTGGTGAACCGTAGTAGTGAGCCTGCTGTCTATCTGGAAATTGGCGATCGCACCCCTGACGATCAAGTCCATTACCCTGACGAGGACTTGGTGGCCCAGGCCACTGAGACAGGGTGGCGGTTCTGTCACCGGGATGGTCAACCCTATCCAGAGGTGTAAGCAACAGGGGACCCCAGGAACGGAGATGCCAGTCCTGCGCGGCGTTAATTGTCACACCGTTCCCGTAGGACAGGGCGGAGGTCAGGGGGCGATGTCGCCCCTGTGGCTAAACGCCCCATGGCCAGCCATGGAGGCGATCCCCCTAACTTTTGGCCATAAATGGTAAAGAATTGATTCCCATGCCGCAGCATCAGTATTTACACGGTTGCTATCAGGAAGATTCCTGATTTTTGCCCTGGGTGTTTTTCTTGCTGAGAATTGGAATTTCCCCCTATACTGCCTATCGGTTCTTTCCTAGCCCACTGCCCATGAGCGCGGACAAAGATCAGTTGCGATCGGAGGCGATTAACCTAACCGCCCTCCAAGGGGAGCGACTGCGAGAAATCGGAGCCTATCTGCGCCAGACCCGCCTTGACCGTCAAGTGTCCCTAGAGGACATCCGGCAGCAGACCTTTATTCAGGTTTACCAACTCCACGCGATCGAAACGGGGGACTTGCAGGTCCTCCCCGAACCCGTCTATGTGCAGGGGTTTATCAAGAAATACGCGATCGCCCTCGGTCTCAACGGCCAAGAACTTGCCACCAGTTTCCCCGTCAGCCGGCCCCGTTGACCTGGGGGGTGCAAAACCGTCCCAACCTTGGACTCCGGCTACATTGATAAGCCCTGCCACCCCTCCACCGCGCCCCAAAATTAGCCCGATACTCCGTCCGCAACCTACATCCAGACCGTTAGGGGTAAAACGCAGGTTGGGTCTCAGCCGAATTTGCCCACCAGGAAACGGTTCCTTGGTGGGGCATGGGGGATTGCTAACTAACCTCAGTTCGGGATCAGTCGATAGAGGAGATGCCGTGATGCTCCACCCCAGAGCATCAGTAGGGGCGCAGGGGTCTGCGCCCTGGAAATGTATCGGGCACCACGATATCTGAGCCCATATCGGGCGGTAATGCCACTGATTGCAGGGCGCAAACCCATAGCCCTAGGGGCATGGCTTCGCTAGTGCGCCCCTACAGGAACGGGAATACCGCTTAACCCGAACTCAGGTTAACTACCCCCAGGAAGCACCGTAGCCGCAGAAAACACCACCTGCTCCACCTGGGGCCGATACCCCAGCCAGCGCACAGACAAATCGGCAAACCCTTGGGGATCACCGCTGACATAGAACCGAGTCGGGCGAGCAGGCCCTGTGTGTTTGAGGTTTAACAGGGTTAACTCCCGCACCGCCGCCGCCACTAAGTGAGTGGCGGGGTCAACCCGTTGCACCTGGGAAGAGAGCAACGTCTGAAAAACGGGTTCCAGGTGGGGATAGTGGGTGCAGCCGTAGACCAGGGCATCAATGCCCTGGGCCATCAGGGGCTGCAAATAACGGGCCGCGACCCGGCGGGTCTCTGGATGTTGAATGCGGCCTTGCTCAATCAAGGGCACAAAGGCGGGGCATCCCACCTGCCACACCTGGGCTTGGGGGTTCACCTCTAAAATGGCTTGGCGATAGGCATCACTGGCGACCGTGGCGGGGGTGGCAATCACCCCGATGCGCTGTCCCGCTTGGGCCGCCGCCCGAGCCCCCGGCCAAATCAACCCCAGGATGGGCACCTCAAACTCCTGTTGCACCTGCTCTAGCGCCAGGGCAGAACTGGTGTTACAGGCCATCATCACCATCTTGGCCCCTTGGTCCACCATCCAGCCAATAATGTCCCGCACAAAGTGCAGGATCTCATCGGCGGTGCGGTTGCCGTAGGGCAGACGGGCGGTGTCGCCAAAGTAGAGGATGGATTCTTGGGGCAGTTGCCGATCCAGTTGGCGCAACACCGTTAACCCCCCAACCCCGCTGTCAAAGATGCCAATGGGCGCTGAGGTGAGACGAGGGTCAGCCAGGGTGTCATAAGCGGTCATACTAAGCAGCCACCTTTCGGGTAAATAAAGATTCTTAACAGAAAAGTTGCTAAGAGTGTAGCGGCGTTTCTGCCAATTGCAGTAGCGATCGCCCCTTTCTCCAGACTTCAAACCCGCCCAAGCATCCTTCGGTAAGGTCAAGGAAGTTCTAGGGGGTCATGGATAATCCCTATGGCCATGACGGGTTGGCTGAAATTTTGGCTGAAATTACGGTAACCCCAGCGTCAGCAACGTTTCGGAAACAGCCCTGTCTGGGTCACATCAGCCCCCAGGGCAGCGGCAATAGCCATGGGGGCTCAGTAGTCCATCCAGCAAGGCTGCCCGAGCCGTCTCAACCAGGGCTTGAAAGCTGACAAACACATTGACAAACCCCTAGGAGGAGGACGAGAGAGCCGCATCCTCTCCAGGGGGGGCATCTACACTTTGCTCCCCATCAGGGCTGCCGCCGCCGGGTTCCTGCTTGAAGACCAAGCGCAACAGCGGCGGTGCTAAGAAGGTGGTCAAAATCACCATGACGATAATGGCGGCTTCGAGAGATTCTGACAGCACGCCACTGGCGGAACCCACCCCAGCAAACACTAGCCCCACCTCTCCCCGAGGCACCATGCCAACACCAATGGCGAGGCGGTTAATGTCCGGCTGCCCAAAGACGGCAAAGCCCGTCACCACTTTGCCAACGATCGCCACCAGCACTAGAAAAGAGGCGATAATCAGCCCCTCCCGGTTACCGGGTTCGAGGGGGTTGAGCACACTGATGTCGGTACGCGCCCCTACGGTGACAAAAAACACGGGCACCAGCATGTCAGCGATGGGGCTGATTTGTTCCTCCAGTTCCTTGCGCTTGGAGGTTTCTGCCAAAATCAACCCCGCCGCAAAGGCCCCCAAAATCGCTTCCAATTGAATGGCGGCGGCAATGTAGGACAGCAAAAAGGCAAAGACCAAAGAGCTAGTAATCACCTGCCCTCGGGTTTTCATTTGCTCCACCAAGGCCACAAACAATGGGCTCAGCAGCCGCCCCAGAAAAATGGAACCAATCAGAAAAACAGCGGCCCCCGCCACCAGGTAGACCACATTGAGGATTTCCACTTCCCCGGTTTTGGCTAGGCTAGCCACCACCGCCAGCACAATGATCCCCAGCACATCGTCCAGCACCGCAGCGCCAATGATGATCTGCCCTTCCTTAGAACTGAGGCGCTGTAACTCCGCCAGCACCTTGGCCGTAATACCGATGCTGGTGGCGGTGAGGGCGGCCCCGGCAAAGATGGCGGGGACTGTCGCAATGTTGAAGACGGCAATCAACCCCACAGTGCCCAGGGCAAAGGGCACCACCACCCCAACCACGGCAACTACGGCGGCCTGCGGCCCCACCCGAATCAGTTCCTTGAGGTCCGATTCCAGCCCAATTTCAAACAGCAGGATGATCACCCCTAGCTCCGCCAGCACGGAGACCACCTCACTCTCCCCTCGGAAAATGGTCATGAGGGCATCGGGTCCCACATCGGTGGTGGCTTCCACAAGCCGCAGCAGGGCTGAGCCCATTTCGGTTCCCCCTTCGGGAAACACGATCAGGTGCAGGGCTGAAACCCCCACCAGCACGCCCCCCACCAACTCCCCTAGCACCGGGGGTAAGTTAATGCGGGCACAGAGCTCACCGCCAATTTTGGCCGCTAGATATACCGTAATGAGGCTGAGCAAGACACTCGCCAGCACCAAGGGCTCTAGCTCCGCCTCGGAAGCTTCTGCCAAGAGCAGCGCCCCTAGATCACCAGCGCCTGCCCAGGCCGATGCTAGGGGACTGCCAACGGAAATTAGCCAAGGAAGCACATCCACCATTCGGTCTGAAAGAACGCATCTTGTCTAGGGTACCTGAGTGCGTTCCCCGGCAATTGTTCATCAACAATATTTCTGTCGTCAGACCTAAATAAACACCCGGTGCTGGAGGGCAGGCATTTGTTGCCGCACTTGGGCCAGGCGGCTGGGGTTGATTTCGGCGATCGCCACCCCCGGTTGGGTCCCTGCGTCCGCCAGTACCAACCCCCAGGGATCAATGATGACCGCGTGGCCATGGGACTGGCGGCGGCTGTTGTGGTAGCCCGTTTGGGCGGGGGCCAGAATGTAGCAGGTATTTTCAATGGCGCGGGCCTGGAGCAGTACCTGCCAGTGGTCTTTGCCCGTAAAGGCGGTAAAGGCGGCGGGCACCACCATCACCTCGGCCCCCATTTGGGACAGGTGGCGGTATAGCTCGGGAAATCGCACGTCGTAGCACACCGACAAACCGATATTGCCCAAGGGTTTAGAGGGGTAGACGCCGGGTAACCGCTGCCCCGACACCACCGTGTTGGACTCCCGATAGGTGTTGCCATCGGGCACGTTCACGTCGAACAGGTGGACTTTTTCATAGCGCAGCAGTTCACTGCCGTCTGGGGCCACTAGCAGGGCGGTGTTGTAGACCTTATTGCCCGCCGTCGGCACCGGATAGCCGCCCCCCAGCAGGGTGACCTGGTACCGTTGGGCCATTTTCTTCAAAAAGCTTTCGCTAGCCTTGCAGATGGTGTCCGCCTGGGCCACCTTAGCGGCCTCATCCCCCAGGAAGGAGAAGTTTTCGGGCAATGTCACCAATTCGGCCCCTTGCCGCACCGCCAGATCGATGAAATCCTCCGCTTGGGCAAGATTTCGATCTAAATCTGGCACGCTGGTCATCTGAATAGCGGCTGCCAGGTAGGGCCTCATGGCATTTCTCTCGGTAAATCTTTCAACCCCTCATTCTAGGCGGTTGTGGCCTACCTAATCGTGGAGGGCCTCTAGCTGGCGCAAAATCTTTGGCTTGAGGCGATCGTTCAGTTCCGCCTTCAACAGATCTTTACTTTGGGCAGCGGTTCCTACCGACGGGTGGCTGCGGGCGGCCATCACCCACTCTTGCAGGAGTTTGCGCTGGGGATTGGCGATGTTGCAAGCGGTGACATGGGCACAGCGATGGGGGGATTCGGTGGCGAAGAAGAGGATTTTGTAATCCCCGGTTTGCCCCAAGAGGAAGCCCATTTCCTGCCCTGGCTTGGTTTTTAAATCGAGGTAGCAGGGCAGCCAGCGGGGGCCATGCTGCACGTTGTAGAGCACCGTTAGCCACAGCACCATGGGATGGGGGGACATGGTGCAGATGAAGTTGTTGTAGCGGCTGCCCAAAAGCCGCTTATCCACCTCGGCTTGGGCCAACATCACCCATAGGGTGGCCAGGGTACGTTTGCTGGTGGGCAGGGGGGACGGAAAGACGATTTCGGCAACGGGCTTGCTCTTGGGCCAAGAGGCGAGGCGGCAGAGATCTTCTTCGGTTTGGGGGATGCTGGCGGTCCCCTGGTCGGTTTTCTTGACCACGGGCACCCGCGACAGGGTGGCTCCGATCCGCTGACCAATGCGGAAGCCCGTGCCAAAGCGCTGATCTAGGGGCTCTAGGTTTTTGAGGATGGCCCCCACGGTTTGGGGGCGATCGCTGGGATCCTTGGACAGACAGGCCATGACCAGATCATCCAGCAGCTTGGGGATTTTCTGCTTAACGGGAAATTCCGATAGGGGCTGGGGGGGCTGGGTGTGGTGGGCCTGGTACCACCCGCCGAAGGTATGGCTTTTGGCCCGCAGGGGTAACTTACCCGTCAGCATCTGAAACATCATGATGCCGAGGCTGTAGATGTCAGACCGACTGTCGAGATCGCGGCCTTCCATTTGCTCGGGTGAGGCGTAGGCCAGGGTACCCATGAAGGAGCTGGTTTGGTCAGCGTCGGCCTGGAGGAGCTTGGCGATCCCAAAATCGAGGATCTTCGCCAGTTCCCCCAGGGTGGGGTCTTGGGTGACCAGAATGTTGCTGGGTTTGATGTCTCGGTGAATGATGGCGATGGGCTGGTCATAGCCCTTGACGCGAATGCCGTCGTGGGCAGACTTGAGCCCCAGGCAGATTTGACGGCTCAGGCCCAAAAACCGGGGCAGGGGCAGGGGCTCTTTGCTGATGACTTTACTGAGGCTGTCCCCCTGCAAATATTCCATGACGTAGAAGGGGACTTCATCGTCGCTGACGCCGTAGTCGGTGACGCGGACTACGTGGCTGCTTTTTTGCCCCAATTGGGCACAGGTGGTGGCCTCTTGCACGAA
This sequence comes from Cyanobacteriota bacterium, assembly GCA_027619675.1. GTDB lineage: Bacteria > Cyanobacteriota > Cyanobacteriia > Phormidesmidales > Phormidesmidaceae > PCC-6406. The sequence goes on along the minus strand of JAQCHG010000032.1, from coordinate 3,123 downwards.
GCGATCGCGCATCTTCTTATTGAGCAGGGTTTGGGCCAAAAATTTGACCGCCACCATCACCCCCCCCAGCAAGGTGTCTTCCGCCAGATAAACGCGCCCCATGGCACCCTCACCCAGCAGCTCTACCAATTCATAACGGTTGGCCAGTCGCAGACCAATATTGGGATCTGACATAGAGGTCAATACAGTGGCATTGGCTCCGAAAAGCCAGAACAGGGGGCGGGTTGGGACAGGGGGGTGGGGATCTTCAGCAGGTCAACGCTGCCAAGCTAGTTAAGGAGGGTCATCCGTCGGTTGAATCCAGCGGATGACCAGGACACTGGCCCAGGCTAGTCAGAACGGGACGCTGTCCCGGCGCTGTTATCCCCTGGCGGCAGGGCAGCCCCTAGAAGGGCTTCCGGTCTAGGGGCCCTGGTGGGGTTTACCGACCCTACCAAAGCTGTCTCAAAGTAACCGTATTCTAACGGTTGCTGTTTGGGAAATCGTTCCAGACGGGGGCCAGGGGACCACTCCCTCAACCCTGAGCAATGCACCACGATGGTCTACCGATCGCCTGCACATAACATGCCCAGGCGCTGGAGGGGGATACCGTTGGCCCCTGGGGCCACCCAGCAAGCACAATTACCAGCGCAATTACTGACGATCTAGGGTGGCTTCCATGGCGCTGGTGAGGTAATGGCCCGCCATGATACCGCTGGAGAGGTGGTAGCGATCGCCATTGAGGCGATAGAGGGTTTCAAAACCGGTGCGGCGCTGGCGATCGTTGAGCGCCCAGTATCTTTGCACGACGGAATCGGGGGTGATCCACCCTTCCCCCTCTACGCGGTCCAGTTGGGTGTGCTGGAGCACGAAGGTGTACTGGCGATCGCTGCTGGTGAGACGACCCCGATATTGCAGGGCAATTTGGTCCAGGGTGCTCCCTGGAAAGGTGAGTTTCATCACCATGGTGAACCAATCGTCACTGCTCCAGGCGATGAGAATTCCCCCTTTCACGGGGATGGGCAAGGCATCGCGCTCTAGCCAGTTACCCTGTAGCCGCCATCGACCTGGTTCTAGTAAGAATGTGTGCTCCACCCGCGTTACCTAGCAACCCTGTCCGCATTCGCCATGGGCAGCTTATCAACATCCCAAGGACTGCTGCCCAATTTTGCCCAAAGTTTTCCCAATCGGTTAGGAAATCATCCAAATTCGTCAAGGGTGATTTCCCTAATGCACTGTATTCGATTGGTGGGGATGGCAGACCGCTAGGGCTCTGGGGCAGCGGTCGCCGGCATCAGGGGGTGAGCGATGTCCCCCAGGGGCACCCAGGCTTGGGCACCCGTGACGGCAGGGAGGTTACCGGGGAATCCTTGGTGCCGCCAAAACCCCAGCACCGCAAAGGCGATCGCCTCCTTGAGATCACTGGGCACCCCAACCGCATCGGTGGTGAGCAGAGGGATACCCGGCAAATGGTGGGCGAGGCGATCGCGCAGGTATTGATTGCGACTACCGCCACCACAGAGCAGAATTTGATCTGGCAACTGGGGCAGCCAGCGCTGATATTCCTGGACGATGGAGCGGGCGGTGAACTCCCCCAGGGTGGCTAGAGCATCGGCGGGGGACAAATGCCGCTGGGCCAGTTCTCCCTGAATCTGCTGCCAAAAAGCCCAGCCAAACAGCTCCCGCCCCGTGGACTTGGGGGGCGGTTGATCAAAGTAGGGGTGTTGCAACCAGGTGGCTACCAGATCCCCATCGGGCTGCCCCTGGGCCGCCCATTGCCCCCCGGCATCAAAGGTTTGTTCCCCGTTGGAAAAGTGCTGCACCGCCAAATCTAGCAGGCTGTTGGCGGGGCCAGTATCCCAACCCAAAATCACCGGGGGCGTTTGGGCCAAGAGCTTGTCCCGTGGGGGCAGATAGGCCACATTGCCAATGCCCCCCAGATTCTGCACACAGCGGCTATGGACGGGATCCGCCAGCAGCACTCCGTCCACCGGGGGCACCAAGGGCGCGCCCTCCCCCCCAGCGGCAATATCCGCCGCCCGAAAGTTGCTGATGGTGGGGCACTGAAGGCGGGTCGCGATCGCAGCCCCTCGCCCCAATTGCAGGCTATAGCCCAGGGTTTGCCCACCGGCGATCGGGGGTCGATGAAACACCGTTTGCCCATGGGAGGCCACCAGATCAGCCGGACCGTACTGATCCATCAGGGCCTGAGCAGCGTCGGCAAAGCAGTGGGCGATCGCCTCATCTAAAGCCGCCAAGGCCGCCAGGGAGATGGGCTGCCCAGCACAGACCTGGCAAATGGTGTGCTGGAGATCAACGGGATAGGGCTGGGTGGTGCCCCCCATCACCGTCAGGGTGAGGTCATAGCCCTGCCCCCGAATATCCACCATCACTCCATCAATGCCGTCTACAGAGGTACCGCTGATCAGTCCAATCACACGCATGGTAAAAAGCCTTCAATACTGGATGGATCACAGATAGACCACATTGGTCGATCACGTTGGGTGGATCACTGGGGGGATAGGAGATGGGGGGAGGAGCAGCCTGGGGAGGCATGGAACGCTGGCCTCCGGCAATGAGAGCACGAGCGAGCACAGCCCATTACCTCGACCCCGTGGACGACCTTAGGCAGGCTGACTGATGGGTAGGCGATCAAGCCCCTTGTTGCTGCCAATCACCACCATTACCGCCCCTTGGCGGAGGCGGGTCACAGGGCTGGGGTTGATTTCAAACTTGTCTTCACTGCCGACCTGGCTGAGGGCCAACAGGGTGACCCCATAGGTATTGCGCAGGTCCAACTCCACAATGGTCTTGTGGTCAAAGGCGGCGGGTACCCGCAGTTCCACAATGCTGTTGTCGGGGTCCAGTTCAAAACGGTCGAGAATGCCGGGGCGAGTCAGCGATCGCGCCAGGGCACAACCCATCTCATGCTCAGGAAACACCACATGGTCGGCCCCGACCCGGTTTAGCAGCTTGCCGTGGATTTCTGACGAAGCCTTCGACACCACATGGCTCACCCCCAGCTCCTTCACATTCAGGGTGGTGATTACACTCTCCTCCACATAGTTGCCGATGGCCACAATCACCGTGTCAAAGTCAGGGATCCCCGCCTCCTTGAGGGCCACCGGCTGGGTGGAATCTAGC
>JAQCHG010000031.1 GCA_027619675.1 Cyanobacteriota bacterium | reverse complement strand
TTGAGTTTCTCAGTATCTTTGAACCCGTGATCAACGGCACCTAAGGCAAGGCCAGATGTCGTTGTCTATGGAAAGCCTGCCTGTTCACAAAACAGGGGCACCGTGTTGGGGCGTAGACATTCCACGGTGATGCGGGCATACATGGCGGCAAACGCCAGCACATAGGCTGCCAGCACAATGACCAGCAGCCATTTCCGTCCTTTGACGGTAAACAGTTGGGTTTTGAGGGCCAGGAGGCTGCCGATCGCGGTGCCGAGGATGACGCTGCTGGGCAACAGCACCACTAATAACATCATCGTCAACAGAAAGGCATAGGGGCCGCCGTTGACCAACCCCGGAGTGGAGGCGATGGGCACAACGCACCCCAACAGCGTCCCCAGAAAGCAGCCCACCATGCTGGGCCACATTAGGGTTTTGGGTTGACGGGCGATCGCCCCCATCACCCAGCCCGCCCCGCTGCCCAGCACCAGCCCCGACAAGGCACTGCCCACGGTGCCCCCAATCAGGCTGGGCAAAATGATGTTGACCATCAAATCAGGGTTCGGAAAGACCATGGTTGGCCCCCAAAAGCATCCCCTGATTTTGCCACGCCCCCCAAATTTTGGCGCAGACGCTAGACCAGACCCATTCCACGCCAAGATAGAAAACGCCTTTGCCAGGAGTGAACCGTTGGACAGAACCGCGTTGCCCAGGGATGCCTTCATTGACCCCACGGGTCAAAATCGCGCTGCCATTGAGGCATTGATGGCCCAGGTCAGCGGCCAGATTTTGGATCACCTGAGTCAGGCGGCAACGCGATCGCCCCTGCCCCCCCTGGCGGCTGGTGATAAAACCGGGCTGGATCTCCCCACCACCATCCCCCCGCTGCCCACGGCGATCGCCCCCCTGCTCAACCACCTGCAAACCCTGATGGGGCAGGCCATGAACCCTGCCCACCCCGGCTATATGGGCCACATGGACCCCCTGCCCAGCACCCTATCCCTACTGGGGGACTGGGTGGCGGCGGCGCTGAATAACAACATGCTCAGCGTGGAGATGTCCCCCGGCTTTTCGCGGTTAGAACCGTTGTTGATGCAGGATATCGCCCGGTTGTTTGGCCTGGGGCCGCAGGCCGGGGGGCTGCTGGTGAGTGGGGGTAGCTTGGCCAATTTGCAGGCGATCGCGGTGGCCCGCAACGTCAAACTCAAGGTGCAACAGCAGGGGCTGGCGGGGTTGACCCGTCCCCCGGTATTGCTGGCCAGCGAGTTGGCCCACACCTCCATTCGCAAGGCGGCCATGGTGCTGGGGCTGGGGACCGACGGGGTGATCGCGGTGCCTACCGATGGGGCCAACCGCATGGATGTCGCCGCAGTGGAAGCCGCCATTGCCGCCGCCCTGGCAGCGGGGCCCTTTGCCCTGGTGGCCACGGCGGGCACCACCGTCACCGGGTCCATCGATCCCCTGGCGGCCCTGGGGGCGATCGCCCGCCGCCATGGCCTTTGGTTCCATGTGGATGCGGCCTACGGGGGGGTATTGGTGTTTTCCCCCCGGTACCGCGATCGCCTCCAGGGCATCGACCAGGCGGATTCCGTCACTTTCAACCCCCAAAAGTGGCTGTATGTCACCAAAACCTGTGCATCGGTGCTGTTTCGTCAGTTTGACCATCTGCACCAACACTTTCAAATCGCCGCCCCCTACATGAACACCGACACGGGCTGGCCCAACCTGGGGGAACTGACGGTGCAGGGCACCCGCCATGTGGACGTGGTAAAGCTGTGGTTGACCCTGCAACATTTTGGCAAAGCGGGCTGTGGGGCGTTGGTGGAGGCCAGTTACGCCTTGACGGAAACCTTTGTCCAAGCGGTGCGCGATCGCCCCTACCTAACCCTGGCCAACGAACCGGAGATGAACCTGGTGTGCTTTCGCGGCTGCCCCGACTGGGTGCCCCGCGATCGCTGGGACGACTGGAATCAAGCCCTGCAAGCCCACTTGCTGCACCAGGGCCACTGCTTTCTGTCCCTGCCCCAATACCGGGGCCAGCGCTGGTTCAAGGCGGTGTTGCTCAACCCCTTTACCGAACCCAGCACCCTGGCGGATCTGTTTGCCGCCCTAGACCGCTTTGCCGCCTTGGGCCTGGACTGGGACTAGTCCGCTTTGGCGGCAGTCGCCGCCCTCCCTGGCCCCTGTGCTCCGCCGCCCCAGGCAACGGTGCGCAAATTGATGCCGCGCCGGACTCTTGCTCCCCTCAAGCAAAAACCCCGCCTGTCCTCAAGACAGGCGGGGCATCAAGGCTGGGAAAGGATGACTAACCTTCCGTTGCCCTACACAGAGTCGCGGCTATTACGTATCGAGAAACACCCGAATGGCAGGGAACCATTCAACCTGGGGAAATGTCCTAGGGGGTGGACAGCACCTCTAGGCGGATGGGGCCTACCCCGGCCCGATCGAGGCCAATTTCCCGAGCTGCCCCGGCGGACAGGTCGAGAATGCGGCCACCACTGAAGGGACCGCGATCGTTAATGCGCACCACCACTTGGCGGTTGTTGTTCAAATTGGTCACCCGCACCACCGTGCCAAAGGGCAAGGTGCGGTGGGCAGCGGTCAGGGCGTTTTGGTTAAACACCTCACCGCTGGCGGTGCGGCGACCATGGAAACCCGGCCCATACCAGGAGGCTCGCCCAGTCACCACCGACACCACATCCCAGTTGGCGGCGAGGGTTTGGGCATCGGGTTGCCCTTCCACCGCTGCCAGGGGTTCAGCCCCCCCCAACAGACGGCGCAGGCGGTTCGTGGCTTGCAGGGCATCCACCGCCGCATTGTTGGTGGTGTCGGGCAAAATGATGCTTTCCCCAACGGCCACTAGGTCCTGATCTGCCAACGCAATCACGTAGGCTTCTTGGTCAGCATCCCACCGCACGCTGATGGCGGCGGCATCGCCAGCGGTTTGGTGGAACTGGTCGAGGGTAGCGGCGATCGCGGTTGCCTGTACCGCTGGATCGGATTCAAGACTTACGGTGGCGGCCTCACCCTCCGCCTTGGTGTCGTTCAGGGTCGATAGCTCAGGACCAATGAAAGTCAACACCGGAATGTTTTGCACATAGAGGGTCGCTGCTTGACGGTCATCAAGGGGGTGGGTGATGACCCGTACCAGGTCAGAGCGGCGAGAAAAATCTTGGCGGGCAGAATCTTGATTGGCTTCATGCTGGGTAGCCTCTGGCCCAGGCGCGTCGAGTAGGGCTTCGTTAACACCTGCACCCGGCTCCTCTGCAACGGGTTCAGCTTGGGGCAGATGGGCGGTTTGAGGGGGGGATCCCTCCTCGGGGGATACATCGGACGCATTCGCACTGAGGCGAAACAGTTCTTCGAGTCTATCGGTCTGCTGGGCGTGACTGGGTAAGGCACTCACAGCGGACACCACCACCGCAGCGGTCAGACTGCGAAACAAGCGTTGGTTCATATAGGTAACAAGAGCTCAACAATCCGAGCGGAGATGGAGGGGGCTAACCCCGTGGCGGCCATGTTAGTCATCGAACAACGCCATCTCATACTCGTTCCGACTTCACTCTGTGCAACTTTTTTTGGACGAGTAGAACCCTAGCACGAAGTATTTGGGTTGGGGATCCGGGGAAAACGGTCCTCGGGGATCACGGAGGGGAGGTTTAGATTTCCTTCACAAATCTCAAGAAGCCGCTGGGTAAGGTTCCTAAGTTTTTCATTCCGGAAAATCAAAACCTAAATTAATTCAGAAATTCTTATGAACAAATCCCAATTAGTTCAAAAGAAATGATGGCTAAAGCGGGAACCTGGGGATCTTTTTTGAGCAAAGCCTGACCATTGATATGCATCTTGATGAGTATCCCAAACGGTTTTCCTACTCCCTCTCTCCCCTTCTCCTCCTCTCCCCTTCTCCTCCTCTCCCCTTCTCCTCCTCTCCCCTACTCCCTCTCTCCCCTTCTCCTCCTCTCCCCTTCTCCTCCTCTCCCCTACTCCCTCTCTCCCCTTCTCCTCCTCTCCCCTTCTCCTCCTCTCCCCTTCTCCTCGTACCCCTCCACCCACCCATCCCAGAAAAACCCTGCAAACCACGTCCATATATATAGGGTTTGCTGAAAAAGTAATTTCTGAAAATTCTGAGAAGTTTGCGCGGGTGTCCGCGCGATCAGTTGCGTCAGGTCAGCCTGTGCAAGAAACCTTATTTACGTCCAAGCTGTGATCTCGCCAGCAGCCGAGAACCCAACGGCAACAAAAAAAGATGAACGCCCGCAGGCGTTGCTCCAGGTTCATCACTAACACGGTCACAGCAATGCTGGTTGCGGCAGTAGAAGCCAGTTTCGCCATGACCCGAGCTAAGCCAAAGCGGCGCTTGGCCTGGCCAAACTTGCCTTCCACACCATTGCGAATGGCAGCATCCTGCTTCATTTGAGCAGTCGTCGCGGGTTTCTCCGCCGCTTTCGGACGTCCCAACGGCGGACCGCTCAGGCGAATGCCGTGGGCCTGGCACCAGGCTCGGTTAGCACGGGTGCGGTAGAGCTGGTCGACATGCACCGAAACGGGATAACACCCGAAGCGGTCTCGATAACGTTCCACCTGCTCCACCAGGTCGGTAGATTCGTTGAAGGCTTCCCAATCCAGACGCTCCAGCAGGGCATAGCCACAGACGCAACTGAGGGCGATTTTGGCCCCAAACTCCACGGGACTGCCCGCTTTACCCCGTACGATGGGGCGGACATGGGGTTGGCTAAGACTGACAATGCGATGCTCAATGCGGCGTTGCCGTTGCTGATACATCTGCCATTGCTGTCGAAAGACTTCATGAATCACCAGCAACCGTCGATACCAATACGGTGTCAAGTCGCACAGACACGCTCCCGCCGCTAGCAACCCATCAATCTGTTTGAGGTTGCGCCGCAAATACCGCAACTGTTGGCCCACCGCTTTGCGCCGCACCCGCGCGGCGGGGCGTCGTTGCTTCGCTACGCTCAGGTACCCCTGCCGTGCCTTCTGGCGGTAAGTGCGGGGCTTCTTCGCTGGCGGCGTCGCCATCGTCTTGTACAAGCGATCCAAAATCCGTTCACTGCTGGCGCGCGCCTGATTCAATCAGTCCAAATCTGTGGGATAGCGAATGTCGGCGGGTGCAACACTGGCATCGAGTAACAAGCGCCCCTGATGAGGGCTGGGCTCAGCGTCCATCGAGACGGCCCTCGTCGGCGTCTCCACTGCCGCTCCCCCTTGCCTCCCGTCGTCCCCCTTGCCGCGCGGCGGTTCCTTGTCCTCAGGAGACGCTTCAGCCTCCTCTAGCAACGCTGCTGCTACCACCTGTTGGTTCACTTGCCCCAACAACTCCCCAGACAGCCGTTGACGAAAATGCGTCATCATTGAGGCGTCAAAGGGCGGGGCATCTCGGTACTCATGGAAGCCTAGAAAGTATTGCAGGTACGGAGTCTCGCGCACCTGCTGCACGGTTTCCTCATCGCTCAGAGCCAGCTTCTCTTTGATGATTAACGCCCCCAAGGCCACCCGAAAGGATTTGGCCGGGGCTCCCTGAGTGGCGCTCAGTTGCTCGGCATAGAGGGTTTCAAAGTCTGACCACGGGATGAGCCCGGCTAATTTCACCCAGCGATTCTCTCCTGAAAGGTGGCCGCCAAAGGGCAGGTAAAAGTCAACGAAACTCAATTGACCTGGGCTAGGACGGCGGTACATGGGCAATCCAAGTGCAAGGGTTAGCGCTAATTATGGTCGTTTTCCTTGCACTTGATACACTCTTTTTAGGGCTGGAAGCTCTCAACTACAACGGGTTCAAGGTTTTTCAGCAAGCCCTACATAGAGAATGGTGGACGCACTGATGAGGTAAGGCTATGGACTATCGGGAGGCTGGGGTTGATGTGGCGGCGGGGCGAGCCTTTGTTAATCGCATTCGGGATATGGTGGCGAGCACCCATCGTCCCGGTGTCCTGGGGGGCTTAGGGGGGTTTGGCGGCTGCTTTGAATTACCCAGTGGCTATCAAGAACCGGTCCTGGTCTCGGGAACCGACGGGGTGGGCACCAAACTGAAGCTGGCCCAGGCCCTCGATCGCCACGACACGGTGGGCATTGACCTGGTGGCCATGTGCGTCAACGACATCCTCACCAGTGGCGCAGAACCGCTGTTTTTTTTGGATTACCTGGCCACGGGGAAGTTGGCTCCTGAGCAACTGGCGGCGGTGGTGGCGGGGGTAGCCGAGGGCTGTCGTCAGGCGGGCTGTGCCCTGTTGGGGGGCGAAACCGCTGAAATGCCGGGATTCTACGGGCCGGGGGAATATGACCTGGCCGGGTTTGCGGTGGGTGTCGCGGAAAAACGTGCCCTGCTGGACGGTTCCCAGGTGGCGGTGGGGGATGTGGCGATCGCCCTGCCCAGTACGGGGGTTCACAGCAACGGCTACAGCCTGGTGCGCAAAATCATGGCGGAAGCCCAACGCCCCGATCGCCCCGGCCCCGGTTACGACTGGGCTGAATGTCCCGATCTCCTCCAAGGGCAATCCCTAGGGGAAGCGCTGCTCACCCCCACCCGCATCTATGTGCAGCCCGTGTTAGCGGCGCTGAAGGCCGGATTCCCCATCCACGCCATGGCCCACATCACCGGCGGCGGTCTCCCCGAGAACCTACCCCGCTGCCTCGGCCCCAACCAGTCCATCCACCTTGATGTCGCCGCGTGGCCCCGCCCCCCCATCTTTGACTGGCTCGCCGCCGCTGGAGAGGTGCTCCCCGCCGCCATGTACGACACCTTTAATATGGGGGTTGTTTTTGTGTTGTTAGTGCCCCCCGAGGCCCGAGATCGCGCGATCGCCTGTTTTGCCGATCAAGCCCTAGCCGCCTACGCCATTGGTGAAGTGGTGACGGGCGATCGGCGGGTGTTGGGAATTCCGGTTTTGGATGTGTGAGGGTGATTGGGTGACTGTTCTATACCCCCCAAGCCCTCCGGGCAGGCTCCGCCAACACACCCATCTACGCATCCACCCTCACCCCCACCCACTCCCTTGCCCAACCAAGACACGATCGCCATCATAGGAACAGTCCACAGGAGGCTTATCGCCATGAATCGCCTTGGGTTGGTCATGGGAGTTGCGCTACTGCTGGGGGGAATTGGGGAGAGATCGGCAGCCATGGCCGCGAACCCCGACCATGTCACCCGGTTGGTGGAGACCCGCACCTGCCCCGATTGCGACCTGCGGGGGGCAGAGTTGACGGGGGCCTACCTACGCCACGCCAACCTGCGGGGGGCGAACCTAGCGGGGGCGCGTCTGAATGGGGCGGACCTGCGGGATGCCTACCTGGGCCGCGCCAATTTAGAGGGGGCGGATTTGCGCAATGCTGACCTTACCCGCGCTAATTTGACCAATGCCAATTTGAATCTGGCTCGGCTGCACCACGCCATCGTGACGGAACAAACGGTGCTGGCAGGCAAATGGCGGTTGGTGCATCAACTGGTGAGTGCAGATCGGGCGATCGCCACCCTCACCCCTACTGACTTTATTGCCGCTAACCTACTGCCCCTGAACGTGTCCGCCGCTCCCGCTGCCTCGGTCCCCCCCACGCCGCCCCCCTCTACGGTGCCGCCGAGGGGGGCAACGCCAGGGCTGGGGGACGGCACCTTTGCGCCCTTGCCCTTAACGGATGCCCCGACTGCACCTGCCCCAACGCCGACCACCCCCTCCACACTGCTGGCGGGGGTGGATCTGAGCAATGCCAACCTGGATGGGGTGGATTTCAGCGGCTTGGATTTGACCCAGACGAATCTGGCGGGGGCTTCTTTGGAAGGGACCAGTTTTCAGGCGGCCATTCTGAGTGAGGCCAACCTGGCGGCGGCGGACTTTTTTCTGGCGGATCTGAGATCGGCGATCGTCACCAATGCTGACGCCCAGGGGGGGAGTCTGCGGGCAGCGGATCTGCGATCGGCGGACTTCACCAGCACCAATCTCATTGAGGCGGATTTAGGGCTGGCCTACGTGGGGGCAACCAACCTGAGCCAAACCCAACTGCGGTTGGCTAACTTACAGTCAGCTAACCTCACCGCCGCTAACCTCACCGAAGCGGATCTGACCCGCGCCAACCTGTTCTTAGCGGATTTGCAAGGGGCGGATTTAACCGGAGCCCGCCTGGGGGATACGCGATTGGTGGGGGCCAATCTCACGGGCAGCACCCTGAGCCTCAGCGACCTGCGGGGGTCAGAACTGGAGGCAGCCATTTCCGAAGGCACCACGTTGCAGGGGGTGGATTTGAGTGGGGCCGATCTGCCCAGCATCAACCTCAGTGGCTCGGCCCTCCAGGACATCAACCTCAGCAATGCCAATTTGTCGGGGGCTAACCTGCGGGGGGTGGACCTGACGGGGGCCAACCTGCGGGGGGCACGGCTGGATGGGGTGGATTTGCGCGGTGCAAACTTGACCGGGGTGGACCTAACTGGGGCCAACCTGCGGGGTACGGATTTGAGCGATGCCATCTTGACCAGGGCCAACCTCAGCGGGGTGGATTTGACCGATGGCTCCCTAGAGCGGGCCAGCCTAGAGGGGATTCGGTTTTCCGCCGGAACCAACCTCTGCCGCACGGTAATGCCCGATGGGGCCATCCATAGCTGCCCTGAATGAGCCTAACCTGTACCTCAGTTCGGGATAAGTCGATGGAGGGGATGCCGTGACGCTCCATGCCGTGACGCTCCACCCCAGCAAATCCGTAGGGGTGCACTAGTGAAGCCATGTCCCTAGTCCAGCGCGGCGTAAGTTTGCCAACCGTTTCCTTGGGTGGGGGATCTGGGGAGCATGGGAGATGCCTGTCCTGAGCGAAGTCGAAGGAGGGAGCCAGACGGTAGGGTTATTCGCGCCAAGCTCAACTAGGTGTCTCCAGGGGTAAAGTCCCTCGCCCCTCGGACTGCCGTTTATACAGATCTACAGATCTCTGGAGAGCTACGGGATGAGCCCGATGCCCCGCCCGGAATTCAAATTCCAGGCTCACCGCGATCGTCCATTGAAATGGACTTCCTGACCATTCTGGCTGCACGAGTCCGTTGAAACGGACTTCTGCTGTGAGCCACGGAATTGATTCCCTATTCAGAACTGGAGTTTTGCGTCCGATCTAACCTCACCGTCTGCGGCACCTCTCCTGCTGTAACCGTCCCCTTCGACTCCGCTCAGGGGACGGTTACGCTCAGGGGACGGCTGCCTAACGTTTTCGCACGGATGTGTAGGGATAGCAGTCAATGATAAAGCTGCGCATATAGCTGCCTTTAGAATCCGAAGCCAGCAGTTCTTCGTAGGTTTCTTTGGGGACTTCTGAATACTGATAGGTTTTTCCAGAGTTGAAGATTACCAACAGGGTTTCGGTATCTTCGTCATAGCCAATCGCCTGAATCATGCTGGATTCCACAAACTGTAAATCCATCGCTCTAATGCTCCTGGGTGTAAGGCTACGAGGATTGTGAGGGAAGCTATCACTAATCGTCAAGCGGTGTGTTGAGAACCCCGGCTTCTTGAAGAAGCCGGGGTTCTGAAGCGCCTTTGCAGCGTTGTTAAGTTAAAACCAATTTACGGATAC
>JAQCHG010000030.1 GCA_027619675.1 Cyanobacteriota bacterium | reverse complement strand
CTGGGAGGTTTTACCCTTAGCTAAGGGGGCGATTTCACCATAGGTATAGAAACCACAACTGGGAATCACCGTCGGTGCAGCCTTGCGGAAGTTTTCGTATTCTTCATTGGTGCGGGTGCCCAAAACCAAGTGGCGGGCTGCACAGGAGAACACCAAGGCCGCCTCTGGGGTATCGCCAGGATACTCTTGCAGGGCATTTTGATAGGCATCGCTGGCGGCTTCGAGGACCTCATCTCGATTGGAGTTCGTAATTTGTACCCAGGAACCTTGGGGAACATCCCCTAAAAACGTGATGCTGCCCTGTTCTAGGTTGAACTGAAATGGGGCACGCAAATAAAAGCGATCGCTATCTGCAGATTCCCAAACCGCTAGGGGATATTCTTGGGAAAAAGTTTCTTTATTAATGTAATTTGCATAGTATTGATTATCGGTTTGTTCGCCAATTTTAAAGACCACATTGCCCTCCGTATGGGAGGCGATGGCAGCATAGCCCAGGGGTTTCCAGCCACTGGCCAAACCATGGGAAAACAATAGATCCCCCGAAAAGATTAAGACCGGAATGGCGTCGCTGTAGACCTGTCGCCCACAAAATTGGTAGGTCTGCTGAAGCTGCATTTGATCCCCCGTGGTGCCCCCTAAGACGGGGATCCCGTCCCCGAGGGTTTTCACGAGGCTGTCCACGATGGAAACGCCGCTGACGGTTAGACTTTCCGGCACCGTCAAACAGAGTCGGGGGGACTGGGTGGTTTTGGCTAAGGCACTTTGGACCGCCTGCTGGACGGCGGTGTCGATATGGGCGGAAGCCCGCTCCCCAATGCCGGCGCGAATTTCAAGCACATCAGAGCTGAACACCATCAGGGTGAGGGAGTCTTCCTGAAACCCCAGCACGGAGGAGAGTTCGCCATCGGTGGTACCCCCAATTAATTCAATGTGGGGAAAGGTGTCGTGGATAGCTGCCAACACCGCGTCATGATCGAAGTCGGGGGCAGCAAACAGGACCCCGGCCTGTACCTGGCCAGGGCCTGCTAGGGTCTGCAAACACTGGTCTATGATCTCTGCGATGGCGGCATCGGTATCGGGATCGTCACTGTGACCCACACCCACTTTCAACATGGCATTTTGGCTCCTACTTGCAGTGTGATCAGGGGGGAAACCCAAGCCCCCGAGGCTTTGGCAGCAGAGGGGTCCATCCCCCTCGGTTCTATGGGTGGACCCGCCCCACTCCCCTGAATCAGCCATTGATCTGGCCCTGCCTGGGGTCCTTGGTCCCGCGCTGGGTAACCCAAGCCGAGATAACCTACCCGCCTATCGTCCACTGCCCAATTAAAGGCCCCAAACGTGACAAGGGTGTGAACTGAGGTTGACGGCAGGAGGAAAACACCGATCTTGGTGGGGTCCTGCTGATTGAGTTTTCCCAGCCAGCCAGTGGACCTGCTCAGGACAGGGGGGATTACTACTGAAACCTGAGGGAGGGGAAGGGGTGCCTTAGGATAGGGATGTTGTGGAGTGGTGTCGGGGCACACCTCGGCAAGCATCATGGATACAAAGGCGTTTAAGCGATCGCTGCATCAGTCCGACAAGTATTTCCGTAAGGGCTTTGGCCACGACGAGGCGGTCGCTGGTCAAATGCAAACGGAATACAACAGCGGCCTGATCCAACAGATTCGCGACAGCAACTATGGGCTCACCCGAGGGGAGGTCACTATTCGCTTGGCAAAAGCCTTTGGCTTTTGTTGGGGGGTAGAGCGAGCGGTGGCCATGGCCTACGAAACCCGTCAACATTTCCCCACGGAGCGCATCTGGATCACCAATGAGATTATCCACAACCCCGGTGTCAACGAGCGGCTGCGGGAGATGAATGTCCACTTCATTCAGGTGGTGGATGGGGTGAAGGATTTTTCTGGGGTGGAGTCGGGGGATGTGGTGATTTTGCCCGCCTTTGGGGCCAGCGTGCAGGAAATGCAGTTTCTCAACGATCGCGGCTGCACCATCGTCGATACCACCTGCCCCTGGGTCTCTAAGGTGTGGAATACGGTGGAAAAGCACAAGAAAAAGGCCCACACCTCCATCATCCACGGCAAATACAAGCATGAGGAAACCGTGGCCACCAGTTCCTTTGCCCAGACCTATCTGGTGGTGTTGAATCTGGCGGAGGCTCAGTACGTGGCGGATTACATGCTCCATGGGGGGGATCGTGACGAGTTTCTGGCGAAGTTCAAAAACGCCTATTCCGAAGGGTTTGACCCCGATGTGGATTTAGAGCGCATTGGCGTGGCCAACCAAACCACCATGCTGAAGGGGGAAACGGAGGCGATCGGCAAACTGTTTGAGCGCACCCTGCTGCAAAAGTATGGCCCCCAGGCGCTGAACGACCACTTTCTGGCCTTCAACACCATCTGCGATGCCACCCAAGAGCGCCAAGACGCCATGTTTGAACTGGTGGATGAAACGGTGGATTTGATGCTGGTGATCGGCGGCTACAACTCCTCCAACACCACCCACTTGCAGGAAATCGCGATCGAGCGGGGCATCCCCTCATACCACATCGACGGCCCCGATCGCATTGGCCCCGGCAACCGCATTGAGCACAAGCCCCTCGACGGCGACCTGACGGTGACGGAAAACTGGCTGCCCGCAGGCCCCATCACCGTAGGGGTGACCTCAGGGGCCTCAACGCCAGATCGAGCCGTAGAAGCCGCGATCGAGCGGATTTTTGAACTGAAGGCAGTGCCAGCGGCGATCGCCTAGGGTTTACGGATAATCAACGCTGACCTCGTTAAATCTCGTCCATAGTCATGGATTAAGGTATGTCCTCCCCACCCTTGCTATGGACGGGAGGATTAAGGGCAATGGGGGCAGTTGGACGTGAGCCGACGATGGCAGTTGGCAGCGCTATGATCAGGCCAAGCTAACACCGGGTTGCCACCATGGTTGATGCCGATCTCTTCCTACGTCTACCCACCAGCGACGAACTTCCTAGTGCGGACGATACGCCCGTGGATAACGTAGGCCGAAGGACGTCGCGAAGCGAAGATCAGAATCTGTTGCCCAATTACTTACTGTTTTTGTTGCAGGTGATTTGGCAAGACCGTTGGGACTGGTACTTTGGGGCTGATATGGCCATTTACCATACTCAGTAGATCAAAAATCCTCTGAAGGGAGGGTATGGTCGTGAGGAAAAGGATAGGGTCAGGCTAGCAGAACTGAACAAACAGCCATGTCCCCTACCCATTCCGATCCCAACAATTGGGCCGCTTTTACCCTGATTGGGGCAACGGAGTGGCCACTGGGGTTCGGTAAGTGGGTAACCGTCCCAGGAATTACGCTGGCTGAGCGAAGTCGTTCGTGAAACGTCTCCCAAAGGGAGAAAGCCAAAACCCAACCAGAATGTCCCCTAGCCCCGCTGGGGCGGCCAAGCCAACGACTCCGTTCAGGGGACGGTTACGGTAAGTGGAAGGTTCCTTTCCTTACTCGGTGAGGTTAAAGGTGTAGGTTTCCCCAGCGGCACTAAGGGTCAGTTGGGTCTGGTCGTCGTTCCAGCGGGTGGTGGTGATGGCGGGTTGATCGGTGCCTAACTGGAAGCAGTGGATGTAATTGTCCCCCTGATCAATGAGCCGCTCCATCGGCCCTGTGACCCGATAGGGATGGATGGAGCAGCCCAGTAACCCGGCATGTTCCTTGAGGGTGACGATCGCCCCCTGCCCACTTTGAAACGTACCCATGGGATGGATGGCGTACATGAGCACCGCCATCAACGCCGCCGTCAGCAGTAGGGGAATCAGGCAGAACAGGTTCAGGCCGTACAGGCGGCGCTGCCAGCGGGACCAGTGACCCTGGGGAGGGCGACTCAGGAATAGGGTGCTGGCGATCGCCGCGATCGCCAACAGCCCCCACTCCCAAGCCTCCCCCCGTAGGGAAAGGCCCCACCGCAGGGTGGTCCATAGGTTCAACAACAGGGCGGATTGCAACAGCAACGCCAGATAACCCAAGGCCATGGCTGCCACCTCCCCAGCGCCCAGTTCGTCCCATGCTCAGGGTATCGCTGCGGGGCCGAGATCGGCTGGAGATCAATCCCCTGGTGGATGCCCACCTTGGCCAGAAACTTATCAGGATCTGACCTATCATTGCTCGGTCTGTGGCCCCCTCAATCCCCCAGTATGGGGGACTTCCCGACTGGATCTCCCCCATACTGGGGGAGCGGAGGGGGGCAAAGGCGGGATCCTGGCTTCCCATTCGAGATGGGGATAAGCAGAAGCCTTGGCCAGATTTGAGGGCGCGTCGGGCCGTGCCTGACTGGGCAACCCTGGCTGTGCCTGTGCCTGTGGGCTGATATGAAGTCCCGCTAATCGCCCAACATTGGGACATTAGCCATCCCCGGAGCAATGCGGATGAGGGCAGCGAAGCCCTCTTTGCAGTCCGGTGGAGCCCCCTGGAGCTGGCGGGCCATGCGGTGAATAATGTCCGGGGGTACCTGGCGCGATCGCCCCTGGTTTCTGCCCAGGCACATGGCCAAGGGCGTATCAAACCAAAGCCCTAGGCAACGGCTGAACCCCATGGCCTGGGCCTGACGGAGTACTTGGCGACGGTAGCGACGGCGGATATTAGTGGCGTCGTACAATACCCCACCGCAGGTACCCGCCTGAATTTGCGTCAAGGCAAACCGCCAACGGCGTTGGACCTCAGCCCAAATCTGTCGCCAATCCCCCTGAATGGCCTCGTTGCCATAGAGGTCGGCTCGAATCTGATCGGTCGAGACCCCAAAGATATCGGGCGATCGCGCCAAAAAAGCCCGTGACCACGTGGACTTACCGCTACCGGGCAAGCCTATGCAGATCCATAGGGTGGGTTCTGAACTGGGGGGAGGGGGTGCGATCGCTAGATCACCATGCCATCGGGAATCACGGCATTTTTCAACACCACCACAATGCCGCTGCGAATGTAAAAACCGAGGTCTTCCCGCTCTGCCTCTTCAATGTTTTCCTTATTCACAATCTGCACATTGCGGCCAATGCGGGCATTTTTGTCGATGATGGCCCGCCGGATGGTGGTACCTTCACCAATGCCAATGGGGATTTTGCCTCGGGTTAGGTGACGACTGCTTTCCGACATGGGCTCATAGTAGTCAGCCCCCATCAGCAGCGCATCTTGGATGACGCAATTTTCGTGAATGCGCTGGCGCAGACCAATGACGGAATGGTTCACCTGGCAGTTCTTGAGGATGCACCCTTCCCCAATGATGGATTCCGTCACGTGGCAATCCAACAGCTTACTGGGGGGGAGATAGCGCGATCGCGTATAGATGGGCGCATCCTCGTGGTAGAAGCTGAAGGGCGGCTGGGGCTGAATCGTCAAGGCCAAGTTGGCGTGGTAGAACGCCTCCATGGTCCCAATATCTTCCCAATAGCCATCAAATAGATAGGCTTGGACGTTGTAATCCTTAGCCGAAGACGGAATAATTTCCTTCCCGAAGTCGGTTTGCTCTAAATTCCGACGCAGCAAGTCTACCAGCACTTGCTTCTTAAAGACATAAATGCCCATCGAGGCAATGTAAGGCTTGGCTTTGGCCTCTTCAGCGGTGAGCCCCAAGGTGGTGGTGTCTACCTGCATTTGCCTGAGGGCATCCCCCTTGGGCTTTTCGTAAAAATCGACAACCCGACCGCTGCCGTCGATTTTCATCAAGCCGAAGCTCGAAGCCGTTTTTTCTTCAATGGGCACTACCGACAGGGTAATGTCCGCATTGGTACTGCGGTGACGCTCTACAAACAGGCTGTAGTCCATGCGGTAGAGGTGATCCCCAGACAGGATCAGAAACTCATCCACATCCCACGACTCAAACAGCCACAGATACTTGCGTACCGCATCGGCAGTTCCCTGAAACCAACTCGGGCTCTCTGGAGTTTGTTGGGCCGCCAACACCTCAGCAAAGCCTTCGCTGAACTGAGAGAACATGTAAGCCCGAGCAATATGTCGGTTTAGGGAAGCCGAATTGAACTGGGTGAGGACGTAAATTTTATAGATTTCTGAGTTGATGCAGTTGCTAACGGGAATATCAATGAGGCGGTACTTTCCCGCTAGAGAAACCGCAGGCTTAGCTCGGAACTTTGTCAACGGATACAGACGGGTGCCTGCGCCTCCCCCGAGAATGATGGCTAAAACTCGTTTCACCAGAGACCTCTCAAACTGCCTGCTACTGCCCTCGATTGTCCATCTTCAGTGTGGGCCTGTGGGTACCCCTTGGCAAGGGGGATCAAGAATTCTCCCTGACCTGGGCTGAGGTGCCCACCCAACCGGACACTTGGGGATCAAGATTGCTTCCCCATCCATGGCTATATTCCCCCATACCCTGACACCTGGGGATTAACGTCCCTTTAAGGTCTCAGGGGCCTGACCTGACCATGGTTGGGGAGGCAGCTTGGGGCCGGGGCTAGCGTTGGGGATCCGTCCTTGAGGATGGCTGCCCAGCCGGTGGGTTGGCTTAGCCCTAATCAACCGGGGGATGATAAAGACTCGCGTTGCTGGCCACTGCGGCATCAAGAAATGTGCGCCGCTCTTTTAAGACTGTTAAGAACGGGGAACTTCAGTTACAATCCCTTCATTTTGTAGTCTTTGATACAGAATCACCTGTTAGCTTAATGAGTGAACCGGACAGCCATCGGTTCCTCACACCCCATCTGCGCTTAGGAGGCCCTGAACATGTCTGCATCCGATCAAGCCCGCGCCCTCATGAACCGCCACCATCACTTAATTAAGCAGCGGCAGCAGTCGATGTTGGGCCGCAGTAACGCTGAAGTGGGGATGCCCGCAGAATCCGCTGAGCATTGGAGCCACATCCAGGGCAAACCCAGTGCGGCTGCCCAAAGCAGCTACGATCGCAGTGGGTCTGCCTTTAGCTAGGGGCGGCTCTTGGTTGTTGTTTTTGACGAGCGATCGCGACCCTTAACCTGTCTGCGCTGATTTAAACAGCTTTAAACAGCACACTCCATAGGTCGCCTGTCCGTTTCCTCAGGGGGACGGACGGTTTTTTTGTTTTCGGCCCTGGGGGTGCGGTCCTGGAACAGTGCCAGAGCATTCCCTCACGTCTGGCAGGGGTTCATCGAAATAGTTCTGGGGAACTCGATCGTTTCTGGCAGGGATTCATCGGGTTAGGGCTATACAATAGAGCGGTTGTATTCTGCGACACGTCTTGATTGAGCGCTATACCCTGCCCGAGATGGGCGAAATCTGGAGTGACCTGTTTAAGTACAAGACTTGGTTACAGGTAGAAATTGCCGTCTGTGAAGCCCAAGCCGAGCTGGGGTACATCCCCGCTGAAGCGGTGGCAGACATCAAGGCAAAAGCAGATTTCAACCCCCAACGCATTCAGGAAATTGAAGCGGAAGTGCGCCACGATGTCATCGCCTTCCTCACCAGCGTCAATGAGTACGTGGGGGAAGCCGGGCGCTATATTCACCTGGGCATGACCAGTTCCGACATGCTAGACACCGCCCTGTCGCTGCAACTGGTGGCTAGCTTACAAATCCTCATGACCCATGTGGAAGCCCTGATCCAGGCCATCCGCTACCAGGCCCAGCAGCATCGGGAGACGGTTATGATCGGGCGCTCCCATGGCATCCATGCCGAGCCCATGACCTTTGGCTTCAAGCTGGCGGGGTGGTTGGCAGAAATGCTGCGTCACCGCGATCGCCTCACCGCCCTTCAGGATCAGATCGCCGTCGGTAAAATCTCCGGTGCCGTGGGCACCTATGCCAACATCGACCCCAAGGTAGAAGCCCTGGCCTGCCAAAAACTGGGGCTCCGCCCCGATACCGCCTCCACCCAGGTGATCTCCCGCGACGTCCACGCCGAGTTTATGAATGCCCTGGCGCTGCTGGGGGCTTCCATTGAGCGGTTCGCGGTGGAAATTCGCAACCTCCAACGCACCGATGTGCTGGAAGTGGAGGAATTTTTCTCTAAGGGGCAAAAGGGATCCTCCGCCATGCCCCATAAGCGCAACCCCATCCGCTCAGAGCGGCTGACCGGGTGCGCCCGCATCCTGCGGGCCAACGCCATGGCCACCCTGGAAAATGTTGCCCTCTGGCACGAGCGGGACATCTCCCACAGCTCCGTTGAGCGGGTGGTGCTGCCAGATTCCTGCATCCTGGCCCACTTCATGCTGGTGGAGACCACGGACCTGATCAAGCACCTGCTGGTCTACCCCGAGAACATGCGGCGCAACATGAATGTCTACGGCGGGGTGGTGTTTAGCCAGCGGCTGCTGTTAGCGCTGGTGGGCAAGGGCTCGACCCGCGAGGATGCCTACGCTATTGTCCAGTCCCTCGCCCATACCGCTTGGAATACGGAGGGGGGCAATTTCCGTGCCCTGGTGGAAGCGGACGATCGCATCCAACAGCATCTGTCAGCCGCTGAAATTGCGGACTGCTTTGATCCCAGCCACCACCTGCGCCACCTGGACGAAGTGTATCAGCGCCTGAGTATCTAGCCCGGATACCCAGGCTGACCCCCAAACAAAAGGCCCCGTCCTCACTGGACGGGGCCTTTTGACTCACAGACCATGGGGTAGCGGGTGGGAAATTAATCGTTGACCAGTTCGACGCGGCCACGGGTGGTGGACCACAGCAGGCGATCAATGGCGCTGCGTTCCTCTTCTCCCAGAGCGTTAGAACGCATGGCGTCCATCAGCATTTGGCGGTGGCTGCGGGTGATGCGGCGGGTCCGCAGGGTCTGGGCGTAAATGTCAGAAATGGCCAATGACAGGGGAGAGCTTGCACTCATAGGAACACCTACAGAAAACGGGCTTTAGGAACACAAGGTTTAGTATGGGTGAAGTAAAAGTGTAGTGTATGTGACAGATGGGTATGGGCATTTGTGAGTTTCGTTAGTATTTTGTGTGCAGCACGTCCGCAGATCGGTTGATCTCGATCACATCCACCCCCCCTGCAACGCGGTCTGCCTAGGGACACGCAACATCCTCTAGAGTGAAAAGGACCGCCTCAGGCGCGTCGTGCTGTGCAAACGGGGGAATTGCCCATGCTGGCCTATGGGCTCGCGATCGCCATCGCGATCGGCAGCTTTGCGTTCTACTTAGTGGCCTTTTTCTTGCCAGAGGTTCACCGTCGCCAAGATTTTGTTTGGAGCGGTGTGGGGCTGTTCTATGCCCTCGTGCTGTGGTTCTGTGCTGGACGGCTCACGGGGGCAGTGCTGCTGGGTCAACTTGCCAGTGGTGCCTTGGTGCTGTGGCTGGGCTGGCAAACCCTGGCCCTACGTTGGGCCTTAACCCCCCCTTCGGTGCGGACCCCCACCAGTTGGCCCCAAGTACAGCAGCGGTGGCAGGCCCTGCAAACCCAAGTGGCTGGGTATGGGAAGAATGGCTCACTGGTGAAGGCGATCGCGGCAGTGGGCCGCGACCTCACCCGTGGCTGGGAACAACTGCGGCAACGCATTGCCGGACCTCGGGGTCAAACGGCTCGCGATCGCACCCCCCTGAACCAACCCCCTGCGGCCCCCTCCCCAGTAGCCGCAACCAGTTCTGCCACCCGTTCTACAACGGTGCCCACAACTCCGCAGACCCCGCCTGCGGACCCTGCCGCAGCCCCTGG